>NZ_CALAEQ010000172.1 GCF_937891065.1 uncultured Lutibacter sp.
TAATTGCATCAAATTCTAAAGCTTCGCACCAAGTTGCTATGCAACAAATGCGTGGCGGATTTTCGTCCGATTTAAAAGTTTTGCGCCAAGATTTACTCAATTTTGCCTCATTGATAGAGTTAGAACTCGATTTTGCTGAAGAAGATGTCAGTTTTGCAGACCGTGATGATTTTAGAGAATTACTTTCAAAAGTAAGTCGGCTTTTAAAAAGTCTTATCGCTTCTTTTGCTATGGGAAATGTCCTGAAAAATGGCATCCCAATAGCTATTGTCGGTGCTCCTAATGTGGGAAAATCTACACTACTAAATGCTTTGCTTAATGACGACAAAGCCATCGTTTCTGAAATTGCAGGAACCACACGTGATGCTATTGAAGATGAGTTAATTATTAATGGCGTTTGTTTCCGATTTATTGACACAGCCGGCATAAGAGAAACCAAAGATGTGGTTGAAAATATTGGTATAAAAAAGACCTTTGAAAATATAGAAAAAGCACAATTGGTTTTGTATTTGGTGGATGCTACAAAAATTGAAAATACCACCTTAGAAATTGATGAAATTCAGCGTAAATATCCCGATAAAAGGATAATAACTATTATCAATAAATCAGATTTAATTTTAGAAACAGAACATTTAAAACCTGCCTGCGGCAGGCAGGCTCAAAATTCAAAACTATATATCTCCGCCAAGCACAAAACAGGCATTGATGCACTTATAAAAGTCTTAACCGATTTATCATTTACAGGCAAACTAGCTACAAATCAGACTATTGTGAGCAATGCGCGTCATTTTGATGCTTTAAATCAGGCTTTAAATTCTATTAACGAAGTTTCAACTGGATTAGAAAATCAACTTAGCAGCGATCTATTGTCTATTGACATCCGTCAAGCGCTCTATTTTTTAGGTGAAATTACGGGTGAGGTAACCAACGATGATTTATTGGGCAATATTTTTGCTAATTTTTGTATCGGAAAGTAACCTCTTTTTCTTTGTAAAAGTATTCTTGAAAGTATAGCCAGATTATTAAATTTTAATCTGATTCTTTTTTAATTGTTTTTTCTCTCTTCTTGTAAATTCCCTTAAAATCAACTCCTTATTAAAATCTGCAATATAATTATTGAATTGTAAAAGTTGTTCTACGCCTTTTGAAGTAAAAAAATAAGGATTAATATATGATGTTCTTTTAACATATTTAAAAGAACTATTTCTATATTTTCTATTAGGCTCGTCATTAACAAGGTAATAAACACTAAAAATTAAGCTATTCAAATGATCTTTATTTGATTGATTAACAAGCCCTAAAAAAGTGCTGGGATAAACAGTTTGACCTTCTTTTACTAATATGCTATTTTTCTGAAAACCAGAATAGTTTGCAAAAGAACCATCTAAATGCTCAATTGTAATACTATTTTTTTTTCCTGAATAATAAGCTTCTAAATCTGATGTGTTATTGTCAATAATATTAATAACTACACCCTTTCTGGATGCAAAAATGCTATCTAAATAATAACCTTCAAATTGATACATTTTCCAATTCTCTGGTAAACTTTTGTCTAGAATTGCATTTGCAAGATTTTTTACATCATGAACTTTAATTTCTTTCCCTTTTTGAAATGGCAATAAGTATGTAAATTCTTTATTAACCTTTGGATTAATAATACCCTGAATATATGAGTAATTATAAGAAAATGTTATTCTTTTTTTTGAGTCAATAGGGGTCAACGAAAACAAACTACCCTGATTGTTTGATATAACTTCCTTAAAATGTGGATTATATGCGTTTTTAAGATTTTTTAAAATAATAGCTAATGTGTAATTTCCTGGCACATCTTTTTCATAAGAAAATTCATAACTATTATCGGATTTAAATTCAACTTTAACTATTACTTTTTGAATCTGTGCCAATGCACTTCTTTGCATACCAATAAAGGCTGTAATAATAATTATCGATCTAATAATTTTTTTTATCAAATTTAACTGTTTTAAAATCAATAAGGATAAAAGCCTTTTATTCGAAAGTTAAAAATTTAATGTTTTATTTTACGCTAAAAATTTTCTTAATAGAAATTGGCTTACCCATATTTGTAAACCCTTCTAGGCATATTTCAAAATCACCACTATTATCAGATGTATAAAAAGATAGCGAATCAGTCTCTTTATCTAAATTAAAATTAGGAGACCATAATAATTGACTTCTAAAATCAGGGATGCGATCTGACTTTTTGTCTTCATCATATTTTTGATTAAAATATTTTTTTACACCTAAAGGTTTAAACAACGACACTTTTTTTATAAAGCTCCCAGATATATTGGTTTGATAATTTCCTTTAAAGGTTTCAAAAGAAATAAGCCCTTCATAAGTTTCAGAATCATATAAAATTAAATCTGAAACAATGCTTACTTTTTCAATATTTTTAACATTTGAGTTTAGTAATTCATCATGATTTTGAATTAAAATACCATCTACTAAGACTAAAGGTAATTTATCGGATTCGAAAGTTTGATTGTAAAGTTTTACATGAAAAGCACTGTTATCTTTCTTTTGTTTAATATATACTTCATTAATAACTTCAACTATAGTTTCTTTAATCGTAGGGAACCGTGTATAATCATCTAGAAAATAAACCTTTGCTTTTGAGTTGTAAAAAGGAGTTATAGAATCTATGCTTTCGAAAGTATTGGGTTTGATTTCTGAATATACATTTTCAATTTGATTGTAAATACTTCGTTTTAATAGATAATCTTTTATTCTAGAAGTCATTTTAAAATTATAAAAACTAAGACTATCATAATTAACTGATAAATGCTCGCTCAACTTTATGTTGAAATTGTTTCTTTCATTATCAACAACTTGAATAATTGCATAATCGTTTTCATATTTTTCATAAATATTAAAATAGAACACGCCTAACTCATTAGTACTTGTTATTTTAAATATAGGCTGTTCCCCTGGAATTGAAAATGCTACTTTAGTATTTGAAGCCGGAAGATTTGTGTCATTATTAAAAACCGTACCCCAAAGTAATTCGCCTCTAAGTTCTGGCAAATAGATTGTTCTAGCTGTGTTGCTATTATGTGAGATTTCATTATACGATGACATATAGGTACTAGCAGTGAGATTTTTTGGGATTCGTAATGTGTCAATTTTTCTCACAGAGATAGAATAATTTCCATAAGACAAATCGCCTTTTAAGCTTTTAATATTTAAAACCACCTTTTCTCTATTCTTAAATGAATTGGTATTTATACTTAAATCTATATAATCGTTGTCAATAATACCCATAGGGATATTGTTATTCTCAATTTTAGTTGTATCAAGATTTATATTTTGGGATAAAATAGGGTCATTTTTAACAAGGATAGATGACTGATTTGATTGAAAAGGATTAATAATACTTATATCACTTTGAAAAAACTGATTTTGATCTAAATTCTTCATCCATTGTGTATATGCAATTAACTTGTAATTTCCTGATTTAATTGTGGTTGGTATGAAAAAATCTCCTTGCCCTAAACCACTATTCAATACTATTTTATGTTTAAAAACAGGAACTTTATCAACCCCAACTAATTCAACGTAAGCAATTTTACTAAAATTACTTAAACTATCAGACTTAGTATTAAGACAATAAACCTTATAATATAAATACTCGCCACTCAATAATAAAGACGTATTGTAATGAACAAATACTTTTTCTTGTGGCATCTTTTTATAAGTTTCTGATACATGCTCATTAGAAACTGTTTGGCCAATTGCCCAAAAACTTGTTCCTAAAAGGAAAACAATTGTAAAAAATATTATTTTTTTCATTTTATTAATTTTAATTATTCAATCCAAAAATCTGGTTTTAAATTACTTCCTAAAGCTGTACAATCGCCACATTCTCGCGTAACAAATAAATAAGGTCCTGCATTAAGATCTAAAGGATCAGGGTAATTAGGGTTAGGCATATAATATTTTCCGATACCACTTAAAATAAAAAGCATTAATTCTGTAGGGCTCCCATCTGTAGTACCATTAGGGGGTTCTAAATTTTCACATTTCGAAAAATAAGGCGGAAGCGGCTCGTTTGGAAAAAAATCTTGAAAATTGAAAAACATCCTTTGTGACGTTGCCACTGATGATAATTCAAAAAAGCCAACTACCTTTTCATTAGGGTCGTCAACCGAAAATACATTACCATTAAAAAACCCTGGTTGATTTTGAGAAAATACACTTTCTGATCCTGATAATTTATTTAGGGTTTTATAATAAGTGTAGGCATCTAGTGATTGCACATACTGTTTAACAACAATACTATAACGATACGAAATTTCGGTATTCTCTCTTGTTAATACCCTAATAGGAAATTTTGAAACATTATCATGAGACAAGCCATTTGTTTGGATTTGTAAAATAGCATTAGAATAGGCTGTTCTATAGCAAGTACGTTCTTCTTTAGTTTTTGGTACTGATTCAATTCTATAAGAACTTCCTGATGGAATTACAATTAAATCTGAGGCATTCCATTTTGGTGCAACAATTTTATAGGTTTCTTCGTACTCATAACGATAATATTTGGATTTGCCTGTGGGATCAAAACTATCAACAAATATTGATATGTTTTCAACGCCTAAATCATCAACTTCCTTTAAAGCATAAACATTGTCAATTTTAGTGATGTTGGTTAACTTGGTTGGCTGTGAACTATATGATTTACCATCACTAGTCGTTATCAAAAGCTGATAATCTATATTTGGCTGTGCACTAAACGCTGCTACAGAAACATATTTACCAGGGATTGTTTCATGAAAGTTATAGATATTATGAGAATCATCTGTAATTTTAACATCAGCATTAGTCTCGAATAAGGGTACCTCCTCATCAAGTCTAAATGTTCTGCTCAAATTAATTTCTTGCCATTTAAATTCGTTTGTTATAGTGGCCTCAATAACCAAAGCATTTTCAAATGTTAATGTCTTAATATCAAAAGGTTCTACACAACTTTTTGATATCAAAATAATGATTATAAAGCAAATTAATTTATATGTTCTAATTATTTTCATATTAATAACTATTCAATCCAAAAATCTGGTTTTACATTATTCCCATATTTGGTACAATCACCACACTCTGCCATTACCAATAAATAAGGCCCTGGATTTGAGTAAGAAGGTTCAAGGTTATTCATGTAATATTTTACTGTACCTCTAAGAATTAGCTCAACTAAATCTGATTCTTCTCCAGGTAACCACGGAATAGCTTGTGGACCAAAAGTCGAACATTTTGTAAAGTAAGGCGGAAGTGGTTCGTTTGGAAAAAAATCTTGAAAATTAAAATAAATTCTTTGCGATGAAACCGATGATACTTCAAAAAAACCTACAACCTTTTCATTAAGATTGTCAACCGAAAATACATTGCCATTAAAAAACCCAGGTTGATTTTGAGAAAACAAACTTTCTGAACCCGACAATTTGTTGAGTATTTTATAATAAGTATAGGCATCTAGTGATTGGACATACTGCTTAACAACAACACTATAACGATAAGAAATAATAGTATTTTCTCTTGACAAAACTCTAACAGGAAATTTTAAGATTCGATCTTTAGACAAGCCATTGGTTTGGGTTTGAATAATAGAATTAGAATGCAATGTTTTGTAACAAACACGTTCTTCTCTTGTTTTAAAGACTTTATCAATTGTCCAAGGATAGGCATTGTCAGTTACAACTAAATCATATGCATTCCATTTTGGTGCAACAATTTTATAGGTTTCTTCGTACTCATAACGATAATATTTGGATTTGCCTGTGGGATCAAAACTATCAACAAATATTGATATGTTTTCAACGCCTAAATCATCAACTTCCTTTAAAGCATAAACATTGTCAATTTTAGTGATGTTGGTTAACTTGGTTGGCTGTGAACTATATGATTTACCATCACTAGTCGTTATCAAAAGCTGATAATCTATATTTGGCTGTGCACTAAACGCTGCTACAGAAACATATTTACCAGGGATTGTTTCATGAAAGTTATAGATATTATGAGAATCATCTGTAATTTTAACATCAGCATTAGTCTCGAATAAGGGTACCTCCTCATCAAGTCTAAATGTTCTGCTCAAATTAATTTCTTGCCATTTAAATTCGTTTGTTATAGTGGCCTCAATAACCAAAGCATTTTCAAATGTTAATGTCTTTATGTCAAAAGGTTCTACACAACTATTTGATATCAAAATAATGATTATAAAGCAAATTAATTTATATGTTTTAATGATTTTCATATCAATAGCTATTCAATCCAAAAATCTGGTTTTATATTAGATCCAAAAAAAGTACAATCGCCACATTCTCGCATAACAAAAAGGTAAGGTCCTTCGGTCTCATCTAATGGGTTAGGATAATTAGGGTTAGGTCCGTAATATTTTATAGTACCACTCATTAATAGTGAAACTAATTGAGATGGCACTCCCCCTAAGCTAAAACTATCTGGTGAAAAAGTACCACATTCTGTAAAATACGGAGGAAGTGATTCGTTTGAAAAAAAATCTTGAAAATTAAAATAAATCCTTTGTGACGTTACCACTGATGATAATTCAAAAAAACCGACAACTTTTTCATTAGTGTCGTCAACCGAAAATACATTGCCATTAAAAAACCCAGGTTGACTTTGAGAAAATACACTTTCTGATCCTGATAATTTATTGAGTGTTTTATAATAAGTATAGGCATCTAATGATTGTACATACTGCTTAACAACAATGCTATAACGATGAGAAATAATAGTATTGTCTCTTGACAAAACTCTAACAGGAAATTTTGAGATTCGATCTTCAGACAAACCATTTGTTTCAACCTGTAAAATAGCATTAGAGTATTCTGCCTTATAACACACTCGCTCTTCTTTTGTTTTTGGTACTTTTTCAACATAAAAATAAGACCCACTAGAATTCACAATATAATCTGAGGCATTCCATTTTGGTGCAACAATTTTATAGGTTTCTTCGTACTCATAACGATAAT
>NZ_CALAEQ010000173.1 GCF_937891065.1 uncultured Lutibacter sp.
GTAGAAAATGATACTAATAAAGATGAATTAGAAAATTTTGTTAAAAATGAACATCTATCTTACAAAAAGGTTGATGACATTATTTTAATATTTAAATTTATTCTTCAAAACTATAATAAAATTATATAAACTATTAATTTTGAAATAACTAATGAAGTATACGCAACGTAAAAAAGCAATTTTGCTTTTAGCAGACGGAACAATTTTTGAAGGAAAATCAATTGGAAGAGATGGTACGTCGTTTGGTGAAATTTGTTATAATACGGGTATGACCGGCTATCAAGAAATATTTACTGATCCATCTTATTTTGGACAATTAATGTTAGCTACCAATGCTCATATTGGAAATTATGGAATTAATGATGATGAAATTGAATCTGAATCAATAAAAATTTCAGGATTGGTTTGTAAAAACTTTAGTTTTAATTATTCAAGAGATAACGCTCAAGATTCATTAGAGAATTATTTTGAAAAACACAAACTAATGGCAATCTCAGATGTTGATACGAGGGCTGTTGTGCGTTACATTAGAGATAATGGAGCAATGAATGCCGTAATTTCAACAGAAACAGATATTGATGCTTTAAAAGAAAAATTAAAAGAAGTTCCAAATATGAATGGTTTGGAATTAGCTTCAAAAGTTTCTACAACGGCACCTTATTATTTTGGTGAAGAAAATTCTCCAATTAAAATTTCAGCATTAGATATTGGTATAAAAAAGAATATTTTAAGAAATTTGGCTACCAGAGGTTGTTATATTAAAGTATTTCCATATAACGCAACGTTTAATGAAATGAATGCTTTTAATCCAGATGGTTTCTTTCTATCGAACGGACCTGGTGATCCAGAACCTTTAAAAGAAGCACAAGAATTAGCAAAAGAAATTATTAAACGAGACTTGCCTTTATTTGGTATTTGTTTAGGGCACCAAGTAATAGCACTTGCAAATGGAATTTCTACTTTTAAAATGCATAATGGTCATAGAGGTATAAATCACCCGGTTAAAAATTTAATTACAGGTAAAGGTGAAGTAACATCACAAAACCATGGTTTTGTTGTTAAAAGAGATGAAGTTGAAAATCATAATGATTTTGAAGTCACTCATATTCATTTGAATGATGATACATTGGCTGGAATGAGAATGAAAAATAAAAATTGTTTTTCTGTTCAATATCATCCGGAAGCTAGTCCTGGACCACATGATTCATCTTACTTATTTGATCAGTTTATAGGAAATATTAAAGCCTCAAAAAAATAAAAGTAAAACGTCATTTAGAATAAGTTCAATGTTTTTTTTAAAGAGATTTAAAACGAAAACGTTATCGCATAAAAGGTTTAAATTGAAATAGTAATTAGCCTTAAATTTGTAACTTTGAGGTAATAAATAATAATTAAAATTAGAAGAATATGAGTATGATTATAAGTGTTCATGCACGTCAAATATTTGATTCAAGAGGTAACCCAACTGTAGAAGTTGATGTAGTAACTGAAAACGGAGTTTTAGGTAGAGCAGCTGTGCCGTCGGGTGCTTCAACTGGAGAACACGAAGCAATGGAATTACGTGATGGAGGAAAAGATTATATGGGAAGAGGAGTTCTTACCGCTGTAAAAAATGTAAATGAAATTATTGCTGAAGAGCTTTTAGGTACTTCAGTATTTGAGCAAAACTATATTGATCAATTGATGATTGATTTAGATGGGACTAAAAATAAATCTAAATTAGGAGCAAATGCTATTTTAGGTGTTTCATTAGCAGTAGCAAAAGCTGCAGCAAATGAATTAGAAATGCCATTATATCGTTACGTTGGTGGAGTAAGTGCAAATACCTTACCTGTACCAATGATGAATATTATTAATGGTGGTTCTCACTCTGATGCTCCAATTGCATTTCAAGAATTTATGATTATGCCTGTAAAAGCTAAAAACTTTACAGAAGCTCTTAAAATGGGAAGTGAAATATTCCATAATCTTAAAAAATTAATTCACGATAGAGGTTTAAGTACAGCAGTTGGTGATGAAGGTGGGTTTGCCCCAAAATTTGATGGTACTGAAGATGCTATTGAAACTGTTTTAAAAGCGATTGAAAATGCAGGTTATAAACCAGGAGATGAAGTTATGTTAGCATTAGATTGTGCTGCTGCTGAATTTTATGTGAATGGAAAATATGACTACACTAAATTTGAAGGTGATAAAGGAGTTATAAGAACATCTGAACAACAAGCTGATTATTTAGCTGAATTGTCTTCAAAATATCCTATTATTTCAATTGAAGATGGTATGGATGAAAATGATTGGGATGGATGGAAATATTTAACTGATAAAATTGGAGATAAAGTTCAATTAGTAGGTGACGATTTATTTGTAACCAATGTTGAAAGACTTTCACGAGGTATTGAAAATGGTATTGCAAATTCAATTTTAATTAAAGTAAACCAAATTGGAACTTTAACTGAAACTATTGCAGCTGTTAATATGGCTCACAATGCAGGTTTTACATCTGTAATGTCTCACCGTTCAGGAGAAACTGAAGATAATACAATTGCAGATTTAGCAGTTGCATTAAATACAGGACAAATTAAAACAGGTTCAGCTTCACGTTCTGATAGAATGGCAAAATACAATCAATTATTAAGAATTGAAGAAGAATTAGGAAGCGTAGCTTATTATCCTCAGAATAAAGCTTTCAAAATTTAAAAGAACAAATATATTTATACATTAAAAAAGTCGAGATTATGTCTCGACTTTTTTTTATGTAACAACATTTACATTTGTGTAAATGAATAATATAATTTAGTATAAATTAAGTAAGAATTCATTAAATTCGTTTTAAAATAACTTAATTCTCAATTAAACACATAAATTATGTCAGATAAAGCAATTTTAGAAGTTGGTGGTAAAAAATACGAGTTTCCAATATTAATTGGTACCGAGGATGAGATTGCCATTGATATTAGTACACTTAGAGGATCAACAAATGGAATTATTACTTTAGATGCTGGTTTTAAAAATACGGGATCTTGTGAAAGTAAAATAACGTTTTTAGATGGTGAAAAGGGAATTTTACGTCATAGAGGATATGCTATTGAAGAATTAACAAAAAACGCAAGTTTTTTGGAAGTTGCTTTTTTAATAATTTTTGGAGAATTACCAACTAAAGTTGAGTTAGAAAAATTTGAGATTGATATTAAAGGTCAATCAATGGTGAATGAAGAAATGAAAGGGATTATTGATGGTTTTCCCAAATCAGCACACCCAATGGGGATTCTTTCAGCTTTAACAAGTGCATTAACAGCTTTTAATCCTGGAATTGTAAATGTTAATTCAAAAGTAGATATGTACAACGCAGTTGTTAAAATACTAGGTAAGTTTCCTGTGTTAGCAACTTGGGCTCATAGAAGAAATAATGGTTTGCCATTAAATTACTCTGATAATTCTTTAGATTATATTTCAAACATTATGCAATTAATGTTTAAAATTCCAACTGAAAAATATAAAATAAACCCGATTGCTGTTAACGCATTGGACGAATTATTAATTTTACACGAAGATCATGAGCAAAATTGTTCAACATCTACTGTGCGTATTGTTGGTTCATCAGGAGCTGGTTTATTTGCATCACTTTCTGCTGGAGTTTCTGCACTTTGGGGACCACTTCATGGTGGAGCAAACCAAGCAGTTGTAGAAATGTTAGAGGCAATTGAAAAAGATGGTGGAGATGTTGAGAAATATATTAATAAAGCAAAAGATAAAGATGATCCATTCCGTTTAATGGGATTTGGTCATAGAGTTTATAAAAACTTTGATCCAAGAGCTCGTATTATTAAAAAAGCAGCTGATGAATTATTTGCAGATTTAAATTTAAATGATCCAACATTAAAAATAGCGAAACATTTAGAAGAAGTTGCCCTTAAAGATGAGTATTTTGCAGAACGTAAATTGTATCCAAATGTAGATTTTTATTCCGGTATTATATACAGAGCTTTAGGAATACCTGTTCAAATGTTTACCGTAATGTTTGCTATTGGTCGTTTACCAGGATGGATTGCACAATGGAAAGAAATGAGAGAAAATGGTGAGCCAATTGGTCGTCCTCGTCAATTATATACTGGAGAAACTTTACGCCCATATAAATCAATAGAAGATCGTAAATAATTAGTGTTATTTATAGTGAAATAAATAAAGAAACCTCATATTAATTTATGGGGTTTCTTTATTTTTGTAAAAAATAATTTATGATAAAATTAAATGTTCAAGATGAAACTTCTCGCTTACGAGCTGTGGTTTTAGGAACAGCAATTAGCAATGGACCTACACCAACCGTTGAAGAAGCGTACGACCCAAAGTCATTAGAACATATAATTGCGGGTACATATCCTGTAGAGGAAGATATGGCAGAAGAAATGGAGGCTTTAAATAAAGTTTTCCAAAAATATAATGTAAAAGTTTACAGGCCAAAAATCATTAAAGATTACAATCAAATATTTTCAAGAGATATTGCATTTGTTATTGATGATAAAATAATAAAATCTAATATCCTTCCAGATCGAGAAAAAGAAATTGAAGCAATTCAACATGTATTTGATGAAATTGATTCTGAACAGATAATAGAAACTTCAAAAGACATTCATTTTGAAGGAGGAGATGTTATGCTTTGGAATAATTATATTTTTGTTGGAACCTATAAAGGAGATGACTATAAAGATTATATTACTGCTCGTACTAATATGAAAGGTGTTGAATTTTTAAGAAAAATGTTTCCTAATAAAATTGTTAAAGAGTTTGATTTAGTAAAATCAAGGACCAATGCTCGTGAAAATGCCTTACATTTAGATTGCTGTTTTCAACCTGTTGGTAAAAACAAAGCTATAATTCATAAAGAAGGATTTAGAGATGAGAATGATTATAAGTATCTTATAAATCTATTTGGAGAAGAAAATTTGTTTCATATTACTAAAGATGAAATGTATTGCATGTTTTCTAATGTTTTTTCAATTTCACCAGAAGTTGTTGTTTCAGAAAAAAACTTTACACGGTTAAATAATTGGTTAAGAAAACAAGGGTTTATTGTTGAAGAAGTTCCTTATGCAGAAATATCTAAACAGGAAGGTCTTTTAAGATGTACAACAATGCCATTAATAAGAGATTAAATTATGAAGCAAATTACAAATACCATTTTAATGGTTAGGCCAGTTTCATTTCGTATGAATGAACAAACTGCAGTAAATAATTATTATCAACAAATTTTAGATAGTTTAACACCTGAAAGTGTTCAGTTTAAAGCTTTACAAGAGTTTGATACTTTTGTTGAGAAATTACGAGCCGTAGGCGTTCAAGTTATAGTAATAAATGACACTAAAGATACTGATACTCCTGATTCTATTTTTCCAAATAATTGGATCTCATTTCACGAAAGTGGTGATGTAGGATTGTATCCAATGTTTGCCGAAAACAGAAGGTTGGAAAGAAGGGAAGATGTTTTAGAAACGTTGGAAGAGCTAGGTTTTATAATAGAAAATGTAATTGATTATAGCTCAGCTGAAGAAGAAAAAGTATTTTTAGAAGGTACAGGAAGTTTATTGTTAGATAGGGAAAACAGTAAAGCATACTGTGCGTTGTCACCAAGAGCTGATGAAGATTTATTAATTGAATTTTGCGAGGATTTTGAATACACTCCAGTTTCTTTTGTTTCTAATCAAACAGTTAACGATAAACGATTACCAATTTACCATACCAATGTAATTATGTGTTTAGGTGAAAAATTTTCGGTTATTTGTTTAGATAGTATTGATGATAAAAAAGAACGAAAAAATGTTGTAAAACATCTGAAAGAAGATAAAAAAGAAATTATCGCTATAACTGAAGAGCAGGTAAATAACTTTGCAGGAAATATGTTACAAGTTGTTGGAAATAATGATGAGCGTTATATTATTATGTCAAACTCAGCTTATCAGTGTTTAACAAAACAGCAAATAAATCAACTTAAAAAGCATGGCGAAATTTTATACAGTTCTTTAGATACTATTGAAGCTTGTGGTGGAGGAAGCGCTCGTTGCATGATGGCAGAAGTGTTTTTACCAAAAAACGTATAATTTAATTTTTAAAACGGGTATTTATTTAATATGCTTTCTAAAAAAACTAAATATGGACTTAAAGCGTTAAGTTTCCTTGCTAAGCAAGAACAAAACGTACCTGTTCTAATTTCAGATATTTCAACTTCTGAAAATATCTCCAAAAAGTTTTTGGAAAGTATTTTACTTACTTTAAAAAAGAGCGGTATTCTTTCATCTAAGAAAGGCAAAGGCGGCGGTTATTTTTTATTAAAAAAACCAAATGAAATTAAAATCGCAACAATTATTAGATTACTTGAAGGGCCAATAGCTATGTTACCTTGTGTAAGTTTGAATTATTATGAAAAATGTGATGATTGCGTAAGTGAAGAAAAATGTAGCTTAAGTATATTAATGGCTGAAGTACGTGATAGTACATTGAAAATACTCGAAAGTAAAACTTTAGCAAACTTCAACTGTGGAGAATAAATAGTTGTTTAAATTGATAAATAAAAAAGGTCTTTCATTTGAAAGACCTTTTTTAGAATTATACTTTAACTAAAACGGGAATTTGAACATTAAATAACTCATTTTTTAGAGTTTCCAACTGATTTAATAAAGTTTCTTTATTTGAATCAAATTCAGAAAATAAATGCTGATAGTATTCAATACCGTCATTTAAATTATGTTTAAATGTGGTTAAGTATTTTTCATTTTTTACTGTTAAAGAATCTTTAAACTCATCAACTTTATTTGAAAAATAATCAACATACATAGATAATTCTTTAATAAACATATGCGGACGATTATTTGTGTCCACCACATTTATTTTACCGTAAATATGAGCTACCATTTCTTTTAAAGAAAGCTCCTTTGAAAAATAAGCCATATTTGGTCCAGGACAAATAGCAACACCTTGCTTTTCTCCCTTTTTTTCAATATTATAATCTATCAATGCAGCATTAGATAGTCCTACGCACAAACAAGCCTTTTCAGTAATTTTATTTGCTTTTTCTGAATATTCACTAGAAGTTAAATTTTCAGCTTTTAACTCATTTAACTTAATAGTCTGAAATTTTTTAGATGCAGTACAAATTACTTTTTCAGTAAATTCGGTGTTAGATGATAAAAATTTCTTTGGACAAGAGCTTCCAGCATCATTATTTGCGATTCTTTCATTTTTAAGAATTTCATTAGTGTTTCCTCTTAAACTATTAAAAGGTACACCTAAGGGAGAAATATTACTTAAGTATAAATCTTTTTCTTTAGCCGCTTTCAATGCTTCAATAGTTTGTTTATCAACTGTTGAAGCTTCAGGAACTAATAAAAATGGAGATCCCCACCCTACTGAATCAATACTATAATTATCTAATAAAAACTCATGTTCTTCAGAAGTACCAACACCACCTTGAGCAGTAATTTTTAATTCTAAAGGAGCGTTTGGGATGTGCTTCCCTTTGTTTTCTAAAGCTCCTACTAAAATATTATGAACATCGCTAATTAAATCATCTTTATGATTTTTAAATTCTTCTAATATAGGTCCCATTAAATAACCATCAGAAGCAAAAGCATGACCACCACAGTTTAAACCAGATTCAATTCTATATTCAGAAACCCATAATCCTTTTTTAGCTAAAAATTTACCTTGTATTAAAGCTGATCTAAAATCACTTACTTTTAAAATAATTTTCTTTTTTTGAAAACCATTCACATCAGGATAGAAGTCATTAAATTTTTCAAAATAGCTATATAATCTAGGATTCATACCTGCAGAAAGTACAACCGATGATTCTAAATTACTATTAGCAAAACCTCTTAATGCAGCATGTGCATCATTAAATTCTGATGGTAATAATTCATTTTTACTATAATTAGGCTTATCAAGCTTTGTCATAATATTTACATCAATACTACCTGGTTTTAGGTTGTTTTGAATCCAACTAGAAACATCTTCTTTTATTGTATTATTATGAACTGTTTCAACAAAGTTTTGCTTTAATTCTGAAAAATCTGGAAGCATATCCATATATTTTTCAAACTCACTACTTTTTTCTTCGAAACTCTTTTTCAGTGCTTCAAACTTATGCTTTACAATAGTATCAACCGTATTAAGATATGATGTAATCCTTTTTGCTCGATAATCATCAACTTTTGTTGAAATTGCTTTAAAAGGAATTTCAAATTTAGTTGAATAGTATTCATTCATTTTTTCAATTAAAATATCATCTACAATTGAAATAACTGATGAAATACCATATTTGGCAATCTTAATAGGACTATCTATTGTAAAAGCAAGCCCCATCACTGGAATGTGAAAAGAGTGAGGATTGTTTTTATTTTGCATATATTTTATTTAATTAATTAAAATTCAGGTTGTAATTAAACGCAAAAATAGGGAACTTGATTTCAAAAATGGTGACTAATGTCATAATTATAACATAATTGTGATATTATTAAGAATGTTTTAGTTAAAAAAAGCCAATTCAAACGAGTTGAATTGGCTTAACAATTTAAATATATAAATTGGAATTAGCTTCCTGATACACTACCTCCAGAAGAGGT
>NZ_CALAEQ010000174.1 GCF_937891065.1 uncultured Lutibacter sp.
CTAAATCACCAATATTTGAAGGAATTTCACCTTCTAATTGATTCATAAATAATTGTAGACTTGTTAAAGAAGTAATTGTAGTTAATTCATTAGGAATATTTCCATATATTTTATTAAAACCTAAATTCAAATATTTAAGGGATTTTAAATTACCAATAGAAGTAGGTAATTGTCCATTTAAGTTATTCATGCTTAAATTTATTTCGGTAACTGTACTATTTTCAACAGTTATACCGTGCCAAGTATTCACATCTTTGTCTAAATCCCAAGTGTTATTCCAATTGTCACCATTAGTTGATTCAAACAAATCAATTAATGCATTTTTTTCTAAATCTGAAATTTGAGAATATGAAAACTGAGCTAATGTCAAAAAGAACAATGTTATTAGGGCTATTTTTTTCATTTTCAATAGGTTTAGAGGTTTAACTAATCTTATAATTATTTAGCTAAAGTATATAATCATTTTCAATCTACCAAATAAAAATACCATTTGTTAGTATTTTCATACTGTTTATTATTAAAAAGTGTATATTTATTAGAGTAGAAGTTTTTAAAGAGTTTGAATTAAGAAGAAAATTTTCTTAATAAATTAAGATTCAGATTAGTTAATAATAGATATAATTTAGCCAATGTTTAATTTTCATCTCCATTATATTAATGTTTTTTTTTAAAACAATTTTATGATAAATTGATATTTACGAATAAAAAAAAGTCACTCTGTAATGAGTGACTTTTTTTTAAACAAAATTGTAATTATATAAACTAAATTATTACTGTTGTAAATTAGATGTTAGCGTATTTGTTGAAGCTTCAATATTTCTTGGATTGTTTTCAAAATCAAGATTTGTAAGTCTCGGCAAGTTTTTTATAGATTTATTAATAGATCCAATAAATCTATTATTATTTAAAAGTAATGTTTCAAGATATTTTAGGTTGCTTAATTCAAATGGAACTTCACCTTCAAATAAATTATTAGCTAAAGTCAATTCTTTTAAATTTGTAAGGTTACCAATTGTATAAGGGATGGTCCCGTATAATGAATTATCAAAAATACTTAAAGTTTTTAAATTTGTTAAATTTCCAATTTCTGTAGAAAGTTGTCCAGATAAATTATTACTACTTACATGAATAGTTTCAAGAGTTTTAATACTATAAATTGAAGCTGGTAAATATCCACTTAATAAGTTATTAAAAAGAACAAGTTCTTTTAAGTTTACTAAATTTCCAATATTTGAAGGAATATCACCTTCTAATTGATTCATAAATAATTGAAGACTTGTTAAAGAAGTAATTGTAGTTAATTCGTTAGGAATATTTCCATTTATTTTATTAAAACCTAAATTCAAATTTTGAAGCGATTGTAAATCACCAATAGAAGTAGGTAATTGTCCATTCAAATTATTCATACTTAAATTTATTTCGGTAACTGTGTTATTTTCAACAGTTATACCGTGCCAAGTATTTACATTTTTTTCTAAATCCCAAGTGCTATTCCAATTTTCACCATTAGTTGAGTTATATAAATCAATTAATGCATTTTTTTCTAAATCTGAAATTTGAGAATATGTAACTGAGGCTATTGTAAAAAAGAACAATGTTATTAGGGTTGATTTTTTCATAATTTTAGGGACTATGGGGTTAATTATATTTGAAATCTTTAGCTAAAGTAATTAATTATTTTTAATCTACCAAATATATTTTACCATTTGTTATGTTTTATTCACCATTTGTTAAAATATTTATACGTTTTGTTTTTTGATCATTTTAATTGAAAAAATATTTTTTTTGAATTTCGCTAACTTAAATAAGGTGTTGAAAATCACTATATTTGTTAATATATTAAAAGAATAAAATTTATGAAGTTAGATGTTTTAGCAATTGGTGCTCATCCAGATGATGTAGAATTAGGTTGTGGGGCAACCATTGCAAAAGAAATTTCTTTAGGAAAAAAAGTCGGAATTTTAGATTTAACTAGAGGCGAATTAGGAACAAGAGGGTCAGCAGAAATTAGGGATAAAGAAGCTCTAGATGCAGCTCAAATTTTAGGAGTTACCATAAGAGAAAATTTAGCTTTTGCAGATGGGTTTTTTATAAATGATGAAAAGCATCAGCTTGAGATTATTAAAATTATTAGAAAATATAAACCAAAAATTGTATTGTGTAATGCTGTTGATGATCGGCATATTGATCATCCAAAAGGAAGTAAGTTAGTATCTGATGCTTGTTTTTTAGCTGGTTTATCAAAAATTAAAACGGTATTAAATGGTGTAAGTCAAGATTCTTGGCGGCCAAAACAAGTATACCATTATATTCAATGGAAAAATTTAGAACCTGATTTTGTTGTTGACGTTACCGATTTTGTTGAAATTAAGATGAACGCAGTTATGGCATACGGTTCTCAATTCTATGATCCCAAAAGTAAAGAGCCTAGTTCTCCAATTTCAAGCAAAAACTTTTTGGAAAGTATTAAATATAGGGCTCAGGATTTAGGTAGGTTGATAGGAGTAGATTATGCAGAAGGCTTCACAACAGAGCGTTATGTGGCTGTAAAAAGTTTAGATAATTTATTTTAAAATAATGTTTGAAATAAAACAGAAATGTTTTACATTTGCATCCGCAATATGGTGGTTGTAGCTCAGTTG
>NZ_CALAEQ010000175.1 GCF_937891065.1 uncultured Lutibacter sp.
GCGTATTTAGGATATTATTATCAAAGTAACTATACCCCTGATAGTGCATATTATTTTTATAATAAAGCATTAAAGTCATATTCTTTAATTAATAATGAATTGGAAAAAGGGAAGATGTTGCTGAGTATGTCAACTATCCAGGAAAGTGTGAAAGATTATACGGGAAGTGAGATTAATGCTATAAAGGCAATTTCAAGTTTAATAAATTCAAAGGATTATAGAAGTTTATATCTGGCTTATAATACTTTAGGTGCAGTACAAAGTAAAATGAAGAATTACTATCTCGCTATAGATAGTCATAATATTGCAATAAAATATTTGAAAAAGCAAGATGCTAATAATTTTTTAGGAGCTATCTCCTTTAATAATATTGGATGGATTTATAATGAAATGAATGAGTATCAAAAAGCCATCATTTATTTTAAAAAAGCGTTAAAAACTAAAAATTTATTAGTCACTAATCCAGAAACTTATGCGATGGTTATTGATAACCTAGCCTATTCCAAATTCAAACTTGGTGATGAAACAGAATTACCAAAACTTTTTTACAAAGCATTAAAAATACGTGATAGCCTTAAAATTTATGATGGGATAGTTGAGAGTAGCCTTCATTTATCAGGATATTTTTTATCCAAAAACGATAGTGTTAAAGCATTTAATTTTGCTCAAAATGCAGAGAAAAATGCTGTAAAGTCAAATTACAATGAAGGTTTACTCGAATCCTACCTTCAGCTATCTAAACTTGAACCAGGAGAAAAAGGGAAAACCTATTTAAATAAATACATTAAACTTTCCGACAGCCTTCAGCAAAAAGAGCGTGAGATACGTGAAAAATTCACACGTATTGCCTATGAAACTGGTGAAATAGAAAAAGTAAATGTAGTTGTAACCAAAAAAAATGGGCTGTTAACTATCCTAATATTGGTTGGCGGGGCATTGTTTACAATGATATTCATATACATTAGGCAGCGATCAAAAAACAAAGAACTAATTTTCAATCAAAAACAAGAAGAGGCCAATACAGAGATTTACAATTTAATGATATCTGAGAAAACGAAATTTCAGGAAGGAAGCTTAAAAGAAAGGATCCGTATTTCTGAAGAATTACATGATGGTATTGTAAATAAATTGTTTGGTACACGTTTGTCAATTTCTTTAATGAATTCAGGTATACCAGAAGAAGAAATTGAGCAATGGGATGGTCACATAGAATCATTACGTGAAATAGAAGAAGATATTAGAACGCTATCTCATGAGCTGAAAGTAGAGTTGTTTAATATTGATAATGCCTTTGAAAAAATGGTGGAGGAATTGGTAGAAAAAAGAAGTAGATTGTCTAATTTTGAACCAAATTTGGACTTTGACATTGTTTCTGATTGGGAAAATATATCAAATAAAATTAAAATTCATTGCTATCGTACCCTACAAGAAACACTTCATAACATACATAAATATGCTAAAGCAACCAAAGTTGGTATTCATTTTTATGAAATAAATGGTATGTTGCATTTTGAAGTAACAGATAATGGAATTGGCTTTAATCCAAATAATAAAACAAAAGGAATAGGTCTAAAAAATATTGAATCTAGGATTGAGAAATTAAATGGTGAAGTTAAATTTATTTCAAGCCAAGGTAATGGGACTAAAATAACGATGACAATTCCAATAGTATCATAGCAATTAACAATATGAACGAAGAATTTAAAGTATTAATAATTGAGGATCACCCGCTGGTTTCTGAAAGCTATAAAAGTATTTTAGTATCTAATATAGAATATAACTTTCAGATACTAAAAGCAGCTAATTGTGGTGATGCATTAAGAATAATTAACAGATCCAAACAAGGGAAGCATTTTAATTTATTTTTAATAGATATACAATTAGATGCTTCTGAAGATGGCACAATTACATCTGGTGAAGATCTTGCGGTATATATAAAAAGTGAATTTCCAAATTCTAAAATAATTATTTTAACAGCAATTGATAATACTGAAAGAGTTAAAAGCATCATTAAATCTACGCCACACGATGCGTTAATGATAAAAATCGACATCACTCCCAAAATCCTTTTACAAGCTTTTAATAGTGTTGTGAATGATAATTTATATTATAGTACTAGAGTAAAAAGATTAAATGTCTTAACACTTGAAAATGAAGAATTATTAGACGATATCAATAAAAAAATAATCTTTCATTTATCAAAGGGAGTAACTACAAAAAACTTACCTAGTTTTATTGATTTAAAGTTAAGTATGATAGAAAAACGTAAAAGTGCTATCAAACAAATTTTCAATGTTTCAGGAGGCGATGCCGAATTATTGCTAGAAGCTGAAAAAAGAGGCTTTATATAAATACCTCCTCCATATTACATATTAAACCTTTCAATAGCAATTATTTATAATTTTAAAGTGTTTAGTTCTTTTTTATTGTTTTTTCTTCATTACGGTTTAACCGTAATGACATTTAATTTTACAACTTTAAATTAGTTTAATTAAATAATAAAATTGCATATGAACAATCAATTAATTTTTTTGTTAAATCACTTTGCAAAAAAGAATTATATTCAGCTTGATAAGGAAGAAGCCAAAATACAGTTATTAAGTCACCCTTATTATCCTAGCATCAACAGTATTACCGATTTATTTAATCATTTTGATATAGATAACCTAGCTTTAAAAGTTGAAAATGATTTAGAAACTTTTTCTCAATTACCAGATACCTTTCTTGGACAAATAAAAGATAGTAAAGTTGAAGAGCTCATATTGGTAACAAAAGCTAATAATGGTGTTGAATTGGTTTTTAATGAGAAGAAATCTGAATTTAAAAGTATCAATGAATTTTTAGAGTTATGGACTGGTATTTTAGTAGTTATTGAAAAACCAGATAAGAAGATAAAAGGAAAATCGGGTATTGCAAACTATGCTAAGAAAGGTATTATCATAACTTCATTTATTTGTTTGGGATATGTTTTTATCAAATCTCAACCGTCATTATTTCAAATAATACACTTTTTATTATCTGTTATAGGTATATATATTAGCTATTTAATAGTTCAGCACGAGTTAGGTTTTCACTCTAAAATTTTAGATAAATTTTGCTCAGGTCAAAATAAAAAAACAAATTGTGATGCCGTTTTAAGTTCTAAGGGAGCAACGCTATTTGGATTATTTAAATTGAGCGATGTAGGTTTAGCTTATTTTGTCAGTTTGGTTGTTGGGTGGTTAATGGTGGCTCTAAATGGATTTCAAGCTAATTCAATATTTTATTTGCTAAGTACATTGACAGTTCCTTTTACTTTTTTCTCTATATATTATCAGTGGAATGTTGTAAAAAGTTGGTGCCCGTTATGTTTAACTGTTGTTAGTATATTATGGTTGCAATTCGGGTCGCTATTTTTTATAAACTCATTTTGGGAGCAGTTAATTATAATTGATAATAGCTATGTTTTATTTATGGGAGGTTTATTGGCTGTAATAGCATTATGGTCTTTAATACAGCCTTTATTAAAAAAAGAACAAGAGTTTGAAAAATTAGAAATAGAACATATTAAGTTTAAAAGAAACTTTAATCTATTTAAGGCTGCATTAAATTTAAGCAATCCTGTTAATGTAATTATCCCTGACACAAATGAATTAGTTTTTGGAAATAAAAACGCAAACTTTAATATAGTTATTGTTACCAATCCAATGTGTGGTTATTGTAAAGAAAGCCACCAGCTTGTAGAAAAAATCTTAAGTAATAAAGAGTTGGATTTGAAAATAATCATACGTTTTAATGTTAGTCCTGAGAGTATTGAATCTCCAGGTACAAAAATCACTCTTAAAATATTAGAATTATATCACAC
>NZ_CALAEQ010000176.1 GCF_937891065.1 uncultured Lutibacter sp.
CAGGAAGTGGTGCACAAGTGGCAACTGATATTTTAAAAATATGGAATAATGGTAATATTACTATGATTCATGATGCCGTAGAATAAGAAAAATGATTTCTTAAACATCTATAAAACGCCTTATTTACTCAACTGTAACGGATTTCGCTAAATTTCTTGGCTGATCTACATGACATCCACGCATAACAGCTATATGGTATGAAAGTAATTGCAAAGGTATAGTAGCCAATAATGGAGTAAAAGCCTCTTCTGTTTCTGGAATTTCTATAATATGATCTGCAAGGTCTCTTACAATTGTATCTCCTTTAGTAACAACAGCAATAATTTTACCTTTTCTCGATTTTATTTCCTGAATATTACTTACAACCTTATCATAATGTCCCTTTTTTGTTGCAATAACAACTACTGGCATAGATTCATCAATTAAAGCAATTGGACCGTGTTTCATTTCAGCTGCAGGATATCCTTCAGCATGGATATAAGATATTTCTTTTAATTTTAAAGCGCCTTCTAAAGCAACGGGGAAATTATATCCTCTCCCTAAGTATAAACAGTTTGGTGCATCTTTATAAATGGCAGCAATTTCTTCAACTATGGCATTTACTTTTAATGTTTCTTCTACTTTAGAAGGAATCAAACTCATTTCTTGTATATACTCATTAAATTTAGAATTTGAAAGTTCACCTTTTAAATTCCCTAATTTTAAAGCGATTAAGGCAAGTACTGTAATTTGAGTAGTAAAAGCTTTTGTTGATGCAACACCTATTTCAGGTCCAGCATGTGTATATGCTCCGGTATCCGTTTCTCTTGCTATAGATGACCCTACAACATTACAAACTCCAAATACAAATGCACCTCTTGATTTTGCTAATTTTATTGCAGCTAACGTATCGGCTGTTTCGCCAGATTGTGAAATTGCAATTACAACATCTCCTTTATTTATTATTGGATTTCTATACCTAAACTCTGATGCATACTCAACTTCAACTGGTATTCTCGCCAAATCTTCAAATAAATATTCGGCCACCAAACCAGCATGCCAAGAAGTACCGCAGGCTACAATTATAATTCGGTTTGCATTTAAAAATTTAGCAATGTTATTATCAACACTACCCATTTTTATAATCCCTTGATTTGGTAAAAGTCGACCTCTATAAGTATCTAAAATAGCATTTGGTTGTTCATGAATTTCTTTCAACATAAAGTGTTCATAACCACCTTTTTCTATTTGCTCTAAGTTTAGTTTTAGTTCTTGAATGTTAGGTTCAACAATAGAATTATCATGAATTTTATGAATTCTTATATCTTCTCCTATTTTAATTATTGCTAACTCTTCATCATCTAGATATACTGCATCTTTAGTGTATTCAATAAATGGTGATGCATCTGATGCTACAAAAAATTCTTCATTATTTTCACCAATACCAATGGCAATAGGGCTCCCTAAACGTGCAACAATTATTTCATCTGGTTTTGACACATCAAAAACAGCAATTGCATAAGCTCCAACAGCATTTGTTAATGCTAATTGAACAGCTTTTTCTAAGGAACAATTATTCTTTTTTTGAACTTCTTCAATTAAATTAATTAAAATTTCAGTATCCGTATCACTTTTAAAAGTATATCCTCTTGTTAAAAGTTCTTTTTTTAAGGTGTTATAATTTTCAATAATACCATTATGAACAATTACTAATTTACCTGAATTTGAAATATGTGGATGAGAGTTTTCATCATTTGGAATTCCATGAGTAGCCCAACGTGTGTGTCCTAAAGCTAAACCTCCTTCAATATTATTATTTGCAACTAATTCTTTTAAATCTGAAACTTTCCCTTTTGTTTTATAAAGGTTTACTTGATTACCATTCGTTAAAATAATTCCAGCGCTATCATAACCTCTGTATTCTAAACGTTGCAAACCATTCATTACAATTGGATATGCTTTTCGATAACCTAAATAACCTACAATACCACACATAAAGTTTAGTCTAATTAATTATTAATTTCGGAATATGAAATTTCTAGTTTAACTCTCTTTTCACCTGCACTTGCATCATGATTATATAAAACTACTCCTTTTGGATTCCAACTAAAGTTTTTAATAGAAGTATCTGTAGCACTTATTGGCGTATCCGTTGAACCATATACTTTTAACCCTAATTTTATCAAATCCAAAGGTTCATCTAGGGTTAATAATTCTGAAATATAATCAGTTATTCTAAAAACATATCTATATGGTTTCCCATCTTCATCTCGTTCTAACGCTCCTCCTATGATTAATAAGCCTTCCGTCATCATATCTAATATTTGAGAATTCTCATCATTGTTATACAAAAAAAGTTGCTCAGGTACAATATTGCTTGAAGCATTTTGATCTACATAAAAAATTAAATTTGCATCTGTAATTAACCAATTATTACCTTGTAAATCTTGCAAATTTTCATTACTTAATAATTCTACAGTTGCTATAGATCCTGCAGCACCTTGCACATACAATCTATCATTTCCGCTTGCTTTTGTATAGCTATTATCTCTTTTTAATGTATTCGCTTTAATTGAACCGAATGAGAAAACAAAATCTTCCTTAACTCTTACGCCATTCTCACCTGTTGTTCCATTACCGTTTAAATCCACACCTTCTGCTTCATCTTGGTCATTAGAATAATAAATTGTCATGTTCGTATTTGACATATCTAATGAAATTAGATGTGATTTATCATTATTCAATTCTTCAGCCTCAATATACAACCCTCTAAAATAATGTTGAAAATCCTCAACTGATGCAAATTCGGCACTAGAAGCATTATCAACAAAAAGTTGTTGAATCATAGCTTCATTTAATGGAATTTTTATTGTTGGACTTAAATTGGACTGCTTAATTGTATCAATATCGTAAGAAGCAGCATCAGGCATATATCTTTTAATATAAGCTACAGTATCATCTGGATTGACTTTAAAATTTCCTGAAAACAATGAAGTTCCCCCTTTTTGAAATTCTTTATCTGAATAATAAACAGCTCGTTTAGAAGGATCTTCAGGGTCAAGAGTGTTTAAAAATGTTTTTAATTCATAAACATTTAATTGAAATTCTACATCTCTATCTCCAAAAACAGAATCTATAACAAAACTTGGCTTGCCATCGGTATAATTTTCTAAATTTCTTGTAGATTGATAAGGAATATAAACTATTACTGAATCTATTGCTGCATTAGTACCGTAAGTATAATTTTCTCCAGTTACTGGAATTACTAATTGAGATACAATTGAAGCTTTTAATTTTCCAAATTCAGTATCAGAATAAACGCCTAACAAATATTGAGGTACTCCATTAGAAATAACTCTATCTACATTTTCGTTAGTTGTTATTACTTCTGAAAGAAAATTATCTGTATTAAAATTCTTGTTATCAACTAGATTAACACCAATACTTTCTATTTCTTTTTCGCAAGAAATTATTGTAAAAAATACTATT
Organism: uncultured Lutibacter sp.; assembly: GCF_937891065.1. GTDB lineage: Bacteria > Bacteroidota > Bacteroidia > Flavobacteriales > Flavobacteriaceae > Lutibacter. The sequence continues at coordinate 3,469 of NZ_CALAEQ010000176.1, forward strand.
GAGGTTAGCCCTAAGTATTTTAATACTTTTACAACTTTAGTTGTCATATGTGAATTTTGATTTTTAATGATTAAACTATAAAACTTTGTTTAAATAAAATTCAGTGTAAGCAGTATCAAATTCACTTACGTGAAAATAATCTAATACAGGCTTGTCACTTGTTTTTAAAAATTCTTCTATTTCGGTTGGCAATTCTTCACTTCCTTTAATAATAGCGTCAGAATTTTCAATAGCATTTAATAAAATATTTGTATAGTTTGGGTTAGAGATTGTTTTAATTTTTGATTCGTCAATATTATCAAACTTAATTTTTTTAGAAAAATCATTACTTAATTCACCTTCAAAACCAGTATTGTAAACAGATGTTACTATTTTACTGCTATTAAATAATGCATCATCTTTATAATATTCTTTAATATATAATGGCAAAAGAGATGCCATCCATCCATGAACGTGAATAATATCTGGTGCCCAATTCAATTTTTTTACAGTTTCCACAACTCCTTTTGCAAAAAAGATAGCTCTTTCATCGTTGTCTTCAAACAAGGTATTATCTTCATCTGTATATAATGCTTTTCTTTTAAAATACTCTTCATTATCAATAAAGTAAACTTGCATTCTTTCTTTTGGTATTGAAGCTACTTTAATTATTAATGGCATATCCATGTCATTAATAACTAAATTCATACCCGATAAACGAATTACTTCATGAAGTTGATGCCTTCTTTCGTTAATTAAACCGAAGCGTGGCATAAAAATTCGGGTTTGTCCACCTTTACCATGAACCATTTTTGCTGTTTCAAATGATGTTGTTGACAATTCATTTTCTGGCAAATATGGCACAACTTCTGAAGAAACAACCAATACTCTCTTATCTTTCATAAACCAACTCTATTTTTAATAGTATGCAAAATTACGAAAATTAATGTAGAATTAAGCTTGAAAAATGTAAGTTTGCACGCTTTTAACGTTTATTAACAATACTATATGTTAGTTTTTGCTAAAATAAAATCAGTACTACAAAGAATTCAGTCGTTAAAAAAAGGGGCTTCTATAGGTTTTGTACCTACTATGGGGGCACTTCACAAAGGTCATTTGTCTCTTATTGAGCAAGCTAAAAAAGAAAATGATATTGTTATAGTTAGTATTTTTGTGAACCCAACTCAATTTGACAAAAAAGAAGATTTAATTAACTACCCAAAAACTATTGATAGTGACTTATCTCTTTTAAAATCTGTATATTGCGATATCGTTTTTACGCCAACTGCTGAAGAAATCTACAGCAATAATATTACATCTCAACTTTTTAATTTTGATGGTTTAGAGTACCAAATGGAAGGAAAATTTAGAGATGGACATTTTGATGGCGTTGGGACCATCGTTAAACGATTATTTGAAATTGTGACACCTACAAAATCTTATTTCGGAGAAAAAGATTTTCAGCAACTACAAATTATTAGAAAAATGGCTGAAAAACACCAAATTCCTACTAAAATTATTGGGTGTGAAATTTATAGAGAAGATGATGGTTTGGCAATGAGTTCTAGAAATAGCAGACTGACAAAAGAGCATAGAGCAATTGCACCTTTTATATATAAAACTCTAAAAAAAGCTAAAAATGAGTTTGGCACAAAAAATGCTCAAGAAGTTATATATTGGGTTGAAAATGAGTTTAAAAAACAACCGTTATTAGCGCTAGAATATTTTGAAATTGCTGATGAAGATACCCTTCAGCCAATAAAAAATAAAGATTCAAAGCAAAAATACAGAGCTTTTATAGCTGTTTTTGCTGATAAAATTAGACTTATAGATAATATAAGTTTGTAAAATAAGAGTAGATTAACACAAAATTATTAATTTTGCACTATGCAAATACAAGTAGTAAAATCAAAAATCCACAGAGTTAAGGTTACAGGAGCCGACTTACAATACATTGGAAGTGTGACTATTGACGAGGATTTAATGGATGCATCAAATATTATTCAAGGAGAAAAAGTTCAAATTGTAAACATTAACAATGGGGAGCGTCTTGAAACTTATGCCATTCCTGGACCAAGAAACAGTGGAGAAATTACTTTGAACGGTCCTGCCGCTCGTAAAGTAGCTAAAGGAGATATTATCATTATTATTTCTTACGGAATCTTGGACTTTGAAGAAGCAAAGTCTTTTAAACCTACACTCATTTTTCCGAATGAAAATGACAATTCATTAACCTAAATTGATCAAAAAACTAAAAAAGATAAGTTTTATAACACTTCCAATCGCATTGGGAGTGTTTTTAATTTGGTATTCATTATCAAAGTTAACAGACAATGATATACAATCTATAGAAGCATCATTTAGAACGGCAAATTATTGGTGGGTTGTTTTGTCCTTAATTTTTGGAGCTTTAAGTCATTTATCACGCGCTTATCGCTGGCAATTTTTATTAGAGCCTTTAGGCTATAAGCCTAGATTAGCTAATAGTATTATGGCAGTTTTAATTGCTTATTTATTAAATTTAGTAATTCCAAGATCAGGTGAAATTGCGCGAGCAGCTAGCATAAATAAATATGAAAATATCCCATTTAAAAAAGCATTTGGGACCATTGTTGCTGAACGGGTAGCAGATGTAATTATGTTATTAAGTATTATTGGAGTTGCCTTTTTTTTACAAACTAAATTAATAAGTAGTTATATTTTTAAAGACGAAGGAGAAAGTAGTGTCTATTCTAAAATTCTAATTTTTGGTGTATTTCCATTATTTGTTTTTCTAATTTATCGATTTTTAAAAAAATCTAAAAATCTTATAATTGTAAAAATTGTAGCATTTATTAATGATTTATTAGACGGTGTAAAAAGTATTTTCAAAATGAAGAAAAAGTGGGAGTTTATTTTTCATACCATTTTTATTTGGGTCATGTATGTGTTAATGTTTTATGCCGTAACATTTGCATTACCAGAAACTACTAACCTTCCTTTTGCAGCCATTATTGTTGGCTTTGTAGTTGGTGGTTTAAGCATGGCTTTAACAAATGGAGGTTTAGGTACTTACCCTGTTTTTGTAGCAAGCGCACTTATTTTATACAATGTAGATGATAATCCGGCTCGTGCTTTTGGTTGGATTATGTGGACAGCACAAACCATTATGGTAATTGTTTTTGGTGGTTTATCCTTTTTATTACTTCCAATCTATAATAAATATCAAAAATAACTAAGAATTCTTAGTATATTTACTTCTTTCAACTTACTTAAAAATGGCTAAAACCAATTCAACTTTTTTCTGTCAAAATTGCGGAACTCAATATGCAAAATGGCTTGGACAATGTAAATCTTGCAACGAATGGAATACTATTGTTGAAGAAATTATTCAAAAAGAAGAAAAAAGAAAATGGAAACAAACATCCGAGACAAAAAAAATTAATAAAGCATTAAAAATTAATGAAATATCTTTAGATAAAGAAGATAGAATTTCAGCTAATAATAATGAATTTAATAGAGTTTTAGGTGGTGGTTTAGTAAAAGGCTCTATGTTGTTATTAGGAGGAGAACCAGGCATTGGAAAATCTACTCTATTGTTACAAATTGCATTAACAATACCTAAAAAAGTACTGTATGTTTCCGGTGAAGAAAGTCAATCTCAAATAAAAATGCGAGCCGAACGCCTACAAATTACAAATACAAACTGCTTAATTTTAACAGAAACAAATACCCAAAATATTTTTAAGGCTATTGAAGAAATAAACCCTGATGTTGTTGTAATAGATTCAATTCAAACGCTACATACCGAATACATTGATGCATCTCCTGGTTCTATTTCACAAATTAGAGAAACAACAGCCGAACTTATAAAATTTGCCAAAGAAACAGCTACTCCTGTGCTTTTAATTGGGCATATAACTAAAGATGGAAATATTGCAGGTCCAAAAATATTAGAACACATGGTTGATGTTGTTTTACAATTTGAGGGCGATAGAAATCATACATATAGAATATTACGAGCTAATAAAAACCGTTTTGGTTCTACTGCCGAACTTGGTATTTACGAAATGCAAAATATTGGCTTACGCGAAGTTGAAAATCCTTCTGAAATATTAATTTCTCAAAAAGAAGATGATTTAAGCGGTACGGCCATTGCAGCAACTTTAGAAGGTATGCGCCCTTTAATGATTGAAGTTCAAGCTTTGGTAAGTACGGCAGTTTATGGTACTCCACAACGTTCTTCTACAGGTTACGATACCAAACGTTTAAACATGCTTTTAGCAGTATTAGAAAAAAGAGCTGGTTTCAGATTAGGAGCTAAAGATGTATTTTTAAATATTGCTGGAGGTATAAAAGTTGACGATCCAGCAATTGATTTAGCTGTAATAAGTGCTATTTTATCATCAAATGAAGATGATGCAATTCCTCAAGATTTTTGTTTTGCTGCAGAAATAGGTTTGGCTGGTGAAATTCGCCCAGTTAACAGAGTAGAGCAGCGAATATTAGAAGCTGAAAAACTTGGATTTCATAAAATATTTATCTCAAAATTTAATAAAATAAGTAAAACTCCTCAATCAATTAAAATAGTAAAGGTTGCAAAAGTTGAAGACGTTTTCGCTAATTTATTCACATAAAAAAACCGAGATAAACTCGGTTTTTTTATAATATTTATTTTTAATTTTACTTCTTATTTACCTCAATTATATATTTTTCCAACGCCATAGTCATTGAAGGTGTTTCAGGTGTTGGAACTTCAATATTACATTTTAAACCGGCTTCTGTAGCTGCTTTCACAGTAGAATTCCCAAATACGGCTATACACGTATTATTTTGTTTAAAATTAGGGAAATTCTTGAATAAAGAATCAATTCCTGATGGGCTAAAAAACACTAAAACATCATAATAAACATCTTGTAAATCAGACAAATCACTCATCACAGTTTTATAAAAAATAGCTCGTTCCCAGTTTATTTCAAGATCATTTAAAATAGTTGGAACTGCTTCTTTTAACTTATCTGAAGAAGGCAATAGGAATTTTTCATCTTTATGTTTTTTAATAACTTTCGCTAGATCCTCAAAAGTTTTTTCTCCTACATAAATTTTACGTTTGCGGTAAACCACATATTTTTGTAAATAGAAAGCTACTGCCTCCGATTCGCAAAAATATTTCATTGAATCAGGAACGGTAAATCTCATTTCTTCTGCAACTCTAAAAAAATGATCAACAGCATGTCTACTTGTTAAAATAACTGCTGAATAATTTTTTAAATCAATTCTTTGAGCCCTAATATTCTTTGCTAAAACTCCTTCAACATGAATAAATGGTCTAAAATCAATTTTAACTTTTTGTTTTTCTGATAATTCTAAATAAGGAGAGTTTTCAGTCTTTGGAGCGGGCTGAGAAACTAATATAGTTTTCACTTTCATATTCTTCAATTTTATTTTTAAACAGTTAATTTTAAAACAATTATTAAAGGTGCTATTTCAAGGGCGCAAAGGTATAAAATAAAATAGAAGAAGTTATTATAAATAAATTTTTTATTATTGTACAATAATAAAATATACCTCAAACCCAATAATAAAACAACTAATAGAAAGGTGATTTTAAGAAATAATTCTTGAAATTTATTAGC
>NZ_CALAEQ010000177.1 GCF_937891065.1 uncultured Lutibacter sp.
CCTCTCTTTTTTTAAGTAAAGATAAATTTTTAATTTTTCTTTAATCCAGATGCGACAGAACCTAAAATAATCGTCACATCAAAGCTAGACATTCCAGCAATTTAGTGAAAAAACTTTAATATGATAGTTTTAAAAAAAATTATAATATTTATACGTCTAATATTTGACAAAAGTTTTAGATACTTCGAGTCCTGTGTAAACCCAATATAATTTAAATGCTTATTTAGACCCTTTCGTTTTTAGCAGAAAATGAACCTTTATATTTTGAGGGTGTAACTTCAAATTGTTCTTTAAAACAAGTCCTAAAATATTTTAAATCATTAAATCCAGATTCAAATGCCGCTTCTGAAACATTTGACTCACCTTCTAATATTAATTTTGCAGCTTTATTTAACCTGACTCTTTTAACAAAATGATTAATTGGTGAGCCTGTAACGGCTTTAATTTTTCTATAAAGAGAAGATCTGCTGAAACCCAATTCCTGAGCAATTTCAGGGATAGAGATTTCGTTTCCATTGTACTTTTCAATAATTAATTTTTCTAATTTTTCTAAGAATTTATCTTCAACACTCTTTTTTTCTTCTGTTAAATTTTCTGAGGGAGTGTTATTATAATAGCTGACTAACTTTTTTCTGTTTTTGAAAAGGTTTTCAATTCGGGTAAGTAAATATTCAGAATCAAAAGGTTTGGTTATATAATCGTCGGCTCCAATTTTCATAGCTTCTAATTTATCTTTTTCTCCCAACTTTGCTGTTAATAGAATAATTGGAATATGACTTGTTTGACTATAATTTTTTAATTCGGTACATAAATCTATTCCAGATTTTTCAGGCATCATAATATCTGAGACAATTAAGTTTGGAATAAATCGCATTGCTTTTTCAACACCAATTTTACCGTTTTCCGCTGTAATTACTTTATAGAACTTAGATAAAATATCACTTACATAATTTACCACATCTAAATTATCATCAACTATTAGCACCACTTTGTCATCTTCATTTAAGTCTACCTCAACGTGCTCCTTATAATTTAAAATAGGATCATTAATAAATGGTTTTTTTATAACAAAGTCTTCTGTTTCAATGAACTCAATATTATTCATTTTCAAGAAAGGCTCTTTATTCTTAAATAATTCAATAGTAAATTCAGAACCAACGCCAACTTCACTTTTAACTAAAATTTGCGCACTATGTAAGTCCATTAATTTTTTACATAATGCAAGACCTATGCCTGTGCCCTCAATAGTATCGGTAAAATCTTTATGGTAATATAAATTAAATACAGAGTTTAAGGCTTCTTGTTTAATTCCTACACCAGTATCTGTAATATGCAGTAATATAGTATCTTGTTGTTCTTCAATAATTACATTTATTTTACCTGTTTTTCCGGTATATTTAAATGCATTTGAAAGTAGGTTAAAAAGGACTAACTGAATTTTTTTATAATCGAACCAGGCTATATAATTCTTATCTAATTGAATGTTAAATTCAATATCCTTTTGCTTGGCATAAAATTTAAAGTTGTCACATATTTCTTGAACAAATTTAGTGAAACTATATTGTCCAATTTCTAAGTGATTATGCTCAGTTTCTGATTTTCTAAATTCAAGCATTTTATTAATTAATTCTAATAAAATTTGAGCATTTCTTTTAATTAATGTTAATTTCTCAATATTTTTTCCGTTTTTTTCTTCTCTTAAAACATCGGTAATTGGACCTAGTATTAGCGTTAAAGGAGTTCGTAATTCGTGAGAAAAATTTGTAAAAAAACGAAAGCGTTCTTTATTTAAATCGGTTTCTTGTTCGCGAAGTTTTTGAGCATAAAAAAGAGAGTTTTTTAATTTAATTTGATCTGTATAGTATCTCATTATTATGAAAGCTAACAGAGAAATTAAGATGATGTAAATTAAAATTGCAGGAACTGTTAACCAAAAGGGAGGTGAAATGGTTATTTTTAAATTGGTTGATTGCGAGTTCCTGTTTCCAGCTTCATCAGATACTTTTACTTTAAAAATATATTCGCCTGGAGCTAAATTTCTATAGGTTGCAGAAGATAAGCTACCCACCTTGCTCCAATGATTGTCATAATTTTCAAGAATGTATTCATAATTAATACCTTTTGAACTAGGAAAGTTTAATGCAGCGTATTCTAGCGTAATTACATCTTGATTGTGCTTGAGTTTTATTTTCGAAGTATTGGAAATGCTATGTTTTAAAGGGGTTTTAACAAAATCATTGCTAATTTCAACAGTTTCGTTGAATAACTTCAAATTGGTAAATATGATTTTTAGAGGATCTTTATCTTTTTTTAAATCATTTGGATAAAAAATATTAAGTCCGTTTATTCCACCGAAAACAATGTATCCGTTTTTAGATAAAAATCCTGAATTGTTATTAAAAGGACCGGTTTGAACACCACTCGGATTTTTAAAGCTATCAAATTTTTTAGTTGATATATTGAATGAGTTTATACCTTCATTGGTACTAAGCCATAAATGATTTGAATTTTCTACAATAATGGACTGTATAGTATTATTAGAAACCCCATCACTTTGGGTGAACTGGTTTATTTTCTGAGTTTCTATATTAAAATGAATTAACCCTTTAAAACGGGTTCCTATCCATAAATCGTTTTGAGAAGAAAATTTTAGAGAAAAAACAATATGGGCATTTAAATCATCGTATTTTGGGTAATTAATTGATATATTTTCTTCATAATTGTATGATAAAATACCATTACCGAAAGTGCCTAGCCATAAATTTCCGTTAGCATCTTCAGTTATTGATCTTATATCAAGCCCGCCAACTTGGGTGATAAACTCAAAATCGTCAGTTTCAGGTTTGTACAGATGTAACCCTTCACCGTTGGTTCCAATCCAAATTCGTTTTTTGTGATCTTCATAAATAACTCTAATATCGTTGCTATTGAGTTGATTGTTTTGTATTCCTTTTATATAATGTTTGAAATTTCTAGAATTGGGTTCTAATTTATTCAGCCCCCCGGCATAGGTTCCAATCCATAAATTTCCATTACTATCAAAACATGAGCTTATAATTGCGTTGTCACTTATTCCATTTTTATTAGAAACATTAAAAACAAAACTTTCTGTTTTATTTGTGAAAGGATTGAATTTTAAAAGACCATTCCCATCAGTTCCAAGCCAAATATTGTTTTTAGAATCTTCACAAATACCCCATATACTTTCGTCGTTTATTTCAACTTCCTCTGTTTCAAAATGGTCATATAAACGTATTTTTTCACCTGTAGTATTTACAACGTTTACACCTTCTAGATGGGTGCCTATCCAAATGTTTGATTGTTTATCTTGATAAAAAGAACTTATAGATCTATAAGTTACGCTTTCATTTGAATTGTTTGGTCGGTAATTGTTAAAAAGAGTATTATTTTTATTTTGAATTATATCCAATCTTTTTTGACTAATAATTCCAGAATTTCTTGTTCCTAACCATATAACTCCATCATTATCTTCAAAAATGTTTAAGATATCATCATCTAAAAATGAAGTGCAATTTTTATTATTTATTTTGAAGAAACTTTCAGTATTGGTGTTATAAACAGTTAAACCAAGTTTGGTTCCAATCCATAAATAATTTGAGGAGTCTAAATAAATTGAATTTATATTTTCAGAGGAAGTAATCGCATCCTTTCCATATTCAAGTTTGGTTACATTTTTTGAATTTAAATCAATCTTATTAATACCATTATCATAAGTTCCAACCCATAAAACACTATCGTTTTGAATTTGAAGAGATGAAATTAAGTTGGATGATATTGAATTTTCATTATTAATGTTAAAATTGAAAATAAATTTCCCATCCTTCAGAATATCTATTCCACCCCCATAAGTTCCAACATAAAATTCTCCTTTATTTCGTTCTTCAATAGTTGTAACACTATTATGGCTTAGATTACTATTGTCGGTCAAATAAATTTCAAAAAGTTCTTTTTTGATGTCATATTTATTTAAGCCTTGATCCGTCATTACCCATAAATCACCATTGCTATCAACATGTAATGATTGAATAAAGTTATTAGATAAAGAATTTTTGTTGTTAAGTGATTGTCTAAATATTTTATAATTTTCACCATCATATCTACACAATCCATCATTAGTACCAATCCATATAAAACCTAATGAATCTTGTACAATACTATTAATAATATTATTAGGCAAACCATCTTCAACCCTAATGGAATTAAATTTAAGTTTTGGAGGCAATTTATCTTGAGAATAAGAAATCACTCCAAAGAAAAGAAAAAGGATAAATATAATTATGCTGTTTATTTTCATTAAACAATCAATAGGTTTTAGATTATCATGTAAATTTAATTTATTTATTGAGAACTATTCAATTTAATAGGTGTTTGAGTAAAAAAACCCTCATTTTTGAGCAAAAATTAGGCTATAAAAAGAGATGTATATGCTAATTTTACCTCATTAAATAATTTAAACCAAACTATATTTAAGATGACTAGTAAAATATTTTCACGGATTTTTATATCCACAGTATTATTTTCACTTCTTGTTTTCACTTCTTGTAAGGAAGATGATGAAATAAATGACAGCTCAATTCCAGTGTTTTCGGATTTTCCAACAACAATTACTACAGCACCTGGTTTAGAATTTGTTTTTGAAGGAACAATTTCTGATGATAGTGGTATTTCAAATGTAAATATTAATTACGATAATTGGTTCGTAGATAAATATATTGAATTTGACAATCCTCCTAAAGAGTACAAGTTAAAGTATAAGTTTTTAGTGCCAGCCGACGAATTACCTGACACATCTCATTCTATAAAAGTTTCTGCCACGGACGTTGCAGGAAATACGACAACCTATGATGTTGCTGTTAATTTAGACTACGACGTAATTAACCCTGAAGTGTCAATCACTTCTCCAATAAATGGAACTTCTTATTTGTCTGGAGACACGGTTGAACTAATCATTGATTTTTCAGATGATAAAGCACTTGATTCTATAATTGTTATCAGTGAAGTTTTGGGTTATGAAGTAAAAATGAAGATGCCTGAAAACACAACTATGTATAACTTGACCAGTTCAATTGATATTCCAGCAACCGGTGTCGAAGGAGCAGTCCAATTTGAAGCTATTGGGATAGATAAAACAGGTAATAGAACAACAAGTTTTTCAACAATTATTGTTGGAGAAAAAGATATTATATATAACATGTATGCCGTTGGTGGTTCAATGTGGTGGGAATGGGATCAAACCAAAGCGACCCAAATGTGGAAAAACCCGGAGGATGAAGACTGGTTTGTGTTAGAGTTTTACTATTGGGAAGGATATGATATTAAATTTTTAGGGCAATTAGATTGGGGACCAAATAACTGGGGAACTGATCCAAACGATAGTTCTAAAATAATAAACTCAGAAGATAGTGGAACCATTGGATTTCCTGATGGAGATGGTTATTATCATGTAGAATTTAATCCATATACATTAACGTACAAGTACGAAAAAATGGTAGTTGATGATGAAGTAAAAGAAAACATGTACTTAATGGGTAGTGGTTTTGTAGGATCAGATTTAGACTGGAATCCTGCCGATGCCATTCCTATGGATAAAGATAGTTTGGAAAACCCATATGTATTTACTGCTAGGGTTGAACTTTCAGATGATACTTCACTAAAATTTATTGGACAAACTGACGGATGGGGACCATTTGATTGTGGCTTTGAAGTTGGTGGAGAAACAACACTTCCCGTTAATTTTGTAAAATGTAAGGCAGGTGATGGGTCTTCAGATTTGAAGTTTAAAAGCCAAGCAGGCAAATACTTGATAACATTTGATTATTTCTTATTAAGAGCTACAATTCAACCATATAATGAGTAATTAAGTTTGGATTAAGATCTGTTTAACTTAGAGGGCGTCAGCCCTCTAAGCAACAGAATTAAAATACTTAAATGAAATTCTAATTATTCAAAAAATAAAAAATAAAAAATAAAATAAATGAAAACATTCATCCCTTACATAATGGGTTTATTATTACTTATAATAAGTCCCAGTTACGCTCAACAAAAAACTATAACAGGGACTGTTTCTGCTGATGGAGCACCTATTCCAGGTGTATCAGTCCTTGTAAAGGGTACTTCAACAGGTGCTGTGACAGATTTTGATGGAAACTATGCAATTACAGCAAATAGTAACGATGTTTTACTTTTTTCATATGTCGGTTACGATTCAAAAGAGTTATTGGTAGCTAATCAAACCAAAATTAATGTAACGCTCGTGTCGGGTATTGAAAAACTTGATGAAATAGTATTAATTGGCTATGGTTCTGTAAAAAAGAAAGATTTAACAAGTGCTATTTCAACCGTTAAAGGTGAAGAACTTTCTAAAAGGGTTGTTACAAATATACAAGATGCCTTGGCAGGTCAACTACCGGGTGTACAAGTTTCATCAAATGGAGGAAAACCAGGAGCCGAATCTACTGTTACAGTTAGGGGTATTTCAACACTTAGTAATAACGCACCATTGTATGTAGTTGATGATGTGCCTTTAGATGATATAAATTTTTTATCACCTCAAGATATTGAAAGTGTTCAGGTTTTAAAAGACGCCTCTGCCTCTGCTATTTTTGGTTCGCGTGCTTCAAATGGTGTTATTATTATAAAAACAAAGCAGGCTAAAACAAATAAAACAACTATTTCTTTTGATGGGTATGCCGGACTTCAAACTATTGCAAAAAACCCTAATTTGGCTGGAGCTGCGGAATATGCTAACATCATAAATACAGCAAGATTAAATGATGGAAAGAGCATTATTTATGATAATCCAGAATCATTTGGGGCTGGAACAAATTGGTGGAATGAAATAACTCAAACAGCGCCTATTTATGATGCAAACCTATCGATTTCTAAAGCAACTGAGGATATTAAAATAGCTACAGGATTTTCGCATCAATCGCAAGATGGTATTATTAAAGGAAGTGATTTTAGTAAATGGAGTGTTCGTTTAAATACTGAATATAAAATTAAAAAGAACGTTACTATTGGAGAAAATTTTACGTTTGCCAATTCAAATACAAACAATGGCCCTAGCTTAGTTTGGGATGCACATCGTTTAGAACCAATTACCAATCCGTATCTTCCGGAATATGAACAAGAAGGGTTAAGTGAATTCAGTATTTTTTCGCCAACTGTAACAGATGTTCCAAACGCTTTGGGACAACTTGCAAGAAGTTTTGATGATACAGCATATTATAGAACTATTGGAAATTTTTATGTGAATTGGGAAATTATTGAAGGATTGTCATTTAAATCTCAATACAGTATTTATTTTAGTTCTTATGAAAATAATTGGTTTGCGCCAGATTATTATATTGAAGAAACGGATAAGAGAGTTATTAACTCTGTTGGAAGAATCCATAACAATAAAACTAATACCACCTGGAATAATTTTGCAGCTTATACAAAAGACTTTGGCGAGCATAGCTTAAATGTAATGGGAGGTATTGTATTAGAATCTCAATTACATAAAACGTTAAGTGCTCAAGCGGAAAACACACCAAGTAATCACCCAGATTTAAGATACCTTGATGCTGCAACAGAGGCTTATTTTGCTTCAGGAAACAATGAACAATATAACCTGATTTCATACATTGCTCGTGCAAACTATTCCTATAAAGATAAATATTTACTAACAGCAACAGCAAGAGCTGATGGTTCATCATTATTTCCTGATGGAAATAAATGGGGCGTTTTTCCGTCAGTTTCTTTAGGCTGGGTAGTTTCCGATGAAACTTTTATGAAAGATGTGAAATGGATAGGTTTTTTTAAAACTCGTTTAGGATGGGGACAAATAGGAAATGACAATAGAAATTCTATTCCAATTGATGCTAGACTTACAACTATTGGAAATGAATATTATTCTTCAGGGGCAAATCAAAATTTATTGATTGGAACAGCTCCAGACAATGTTGGAAATCCAAACATTAAATGGGAAACCGTTGAAGATTTAAACTTTGGGATTGATTTAGCTTTGTTTGAAAATAAATTGAATATGAATTTTGATATTTTTAAAAGAACGACCAATGATATGCTTATGGCAAAAAGTATACCAGCATATTTGGGGTCTGGATACAATGCGCAATGGTCTAATATAGGTAGCTTTGAGACAAAAGGTTACGAAATAGGAGTTACTTATAAAAATCAATTTAATAAGCTTAAAACCTCTTTTACTTTAAATCTATCTCATTATAAAGCTAAAGCTACAGAATTGGCAGATGGCGAAGCAATTTGGGATGGAAATCATCAAAGACTTGATGATTTAGGATATACTGCAGAAGGTCAAACACCGGGTTCATTCTATGGGTATGTAACTGATGGTATTTTTCAAAATAGAACAGAAATTAATAGTCATTCTGATCAATTTGGAAACATTATTCAACCATCTGCACAGCCTGGAGATTTTAGATTTAAAGATTTAAATGGTGACGGAAAATTAACAGATCAAGACAGAACTATTATAGGAGATCCTACTCCAGACCTTTCATACGGGTTAACTTTAAAATTCGACTATACTAACTTTGATTTAAGTTTTTTATTTACGGGTAAATATGGAAATGATATGCTGAATGCCGCTAACCCTTATCTAATGAGCGGCAGTGGAAATTACAATTCATATGCAGGGCTTTTAGACAAAGCGTGGGACGGTGAAGGATCAACAAATTCTCAACCCCGATTGTCTAATGATGATCCAAATCAAAATTTTAGATATTCAGATTATTATATTGAAGACGGTTCCTTTCTTAGATTAACGAACTTACAATTTGGATATAAATTATCTGATAAAACATTAGAAAACATCAGTTTAAGTAAGGCTCGTTTTTATATTAGTGGTGAAAACTTATTTACTCTAACATCGTTTAGTGGTTTAGATCCGGACATTGGAGGTCGTTCAACTTTGAGTGGTGTTGATTGGGGTCATTATCCAATGCCAAGAATCATAAATGTTGGTATAAACTTAGCCTTTTAATTTTAAAAAATAAATACAATGAAAAATATAAAATAT
>NZ_CALAEQ010000178.1 GCF_937891065.1 uncultured Lutibacter sp.
TTTGCGATTGCCTCTAGTTTAATAAAGTTTATATTATGTTTATTAATGTTTATATTAGATACCAGTGCTTGTCCATTTTTGGGATACTCTAAATTTACTTCTCGTTTATCAGTTGTACCAAATTGAAACAACTTCACAGAGCTTCCTTTAAATGGATTATGAGATGGATAATAGTTAATATATTTCCAATGACTTAATTCTTTAATACAACGATGATATGTAGTTGTTGAACCTATTTTGGATTGGTTCATTACTTCTTCTCGATTTATAAAAAACTTATCCGGAAATCGGTTGTAATTCCAGATGTAAAATAATGCGAGGTATAGACTAATGTGTGTAGGATTTAGCCTATTGTCTTTTGAAAATTGACCAAATAGTGCGTTGAGGTGTGAGATGTAGTTCATAGTTATTTTATTCATTTTCATGTTTCATTTTGCCTTGCTACAAAATTCTTTGAGAATGCTCATGATAAACCAAGTCAAAAAATAAAAGATTGATTTGAATTTTATATTTAGGTAAATGGATGAGGAGATCCCCTGTCAATACTTCGACAAGCTCAGTATGACAATTAGGGGATGATGGCTCAACTATAGATTTAATATTTAAAAATTATTATTTACACGATTGTTTTCAAGGACTTTTTCAATTTCTTGCAAGTCGTAATAGATTACACCTCCAACTTTTGTATAAGGAATGGTTCCGTTGATTCGGAGATTTTGAAGGGTACCGTTTGAAATACCTAAAAATTCTTTCACTTCAGTGGATTTAATCCATTTTTTGGCGACTTTACCTGTTTGGTGATTCATTAAACTTTTAATGTTTTCTAATAGTTCATTTTTGAACTCATTTAAATCTTCTGGGGTAATAATTTTTGCTGACATTTTAAACAATTTTTTTATTAATATTAAAGAAAGGAGGGTTTTGTGTCTCTTTCATATCGCAAAGATTAAAAAGGAAAATTATTAAAAATCACAAGTTGTTTACTATTTTTTAAACATTCTTAATGCTATTCTTTGAATTAAATTGCGTTTTTTAGCAATTCTTATTTTCAACAAAAAGAACAAAATTTAATGCGTTAAAATTATTTGAATAAAAAACACAAGTTGGGTATTTAACAATCGGATTCATTCATCCTTTTTAATAGTTTTGTCTTTAAAGTATCCAAAAATTTTGTTTTATTCATTTTTCTTAAACGTATCTCAAGGTATATTCTATAATATCCGCCAATCTCAATGTTAAAAATGCTCTCGAAAATTGATGCAATTTCGTTGATGCCAACTTTCCCTCTATTTATAACACTTGCAGCGTGTAATGCGTATATTAATTCAACCAAATCTACTTTATTACCAGTCCAAAACAAATTAGAAGATTGCGTATTTGAATTTGACACCATTTCTGTATCAATATTTTTCTGAACCCTCACTATTTCACCATTTAGATATTTTATCAACATTGAGTTTGCTATAAAATTTGCATAGGTTGTATCATGTGTTGTTGTGAATTTTTCTTCGGAAATACTAAGTAAATTATCTGGATGAATTCTTAAGTTTTTATTTTTCACTAAAAAATAATGATGATCGAGATGGGTATCATTTCTTCGAAAATATATATAAATTTCTTGATTGTCATTAAAATATTCTTGCAATTTAACGATTGATTTTTCTAAGTATTCAATTTGTGAATCCTTAGTACCGGCGATATGTTTACTTTCAATATTGAATAGTTTAACTTGATATATAAGTTTTGCAACTATGGCTGGTTTTATTGATTTAAAGAAAATAATTTCATCTGCTAGTTTATCAAATTTTGAATTTTGAGTTATACTTTTTAGTTTTAGTAAACAAGTTTGAATGGTATTTATGCTTTTCTCGGTTATAATTAAAAGATCTTCATTTGATAGCTTTATTTCTTCTAATTCTACTTCTAATTTATTAATAATTTGAGCGTATTTATTCATAGCGATTCATAGGGTTTGTTTTTTTAAAAGTCGGCGAAGATTTCAAAAAATCATATTTTATTATTACGGTTAAACCGTAATGGCATACGTTTAATTCAGACTATTTTTGTTAGAATATTAAGAAGGAGAATTGCTAAAACACCTTAAGTATCATTTACACAATTACTTAAAACAAAACACCACCTCTTAGTAGAGGTGGTGAAAATTGCTATGAAAAAGATTGGAACGGTGTTCCAATTATTAATCTAATATATAAATTATTTGGAATATTTAAGCAAAAAAACAGGAATTATTTCTTTGTCTATTTCACACAAAGTTATTTTTTAAACACATTTTTAAGTTGATAAAAGAAACGCTCAATAAGACGCAAATCTTCCGTAATTATTTCGGCTTTACCACTCATTTCTTGTTGAAATTCTATTTTCTTATTATAAGAAGTTATTAATTCTTCATCAAGTGATACATCTACTAAATAATTCCCTAGCTTATCAGGGAAAAGTGAAATGTTTTCTACCGTTCCATTGAGCATACCAAATTCTGTATCAGGATACTGAGCCAATCTAATATTAACTTTTTGACCAATTTTAATTTTACCAGCATTTTGAATTGGTGCTTTTATCTTACCAATATAACCTAAACTTATGGAAGGTATTATTGTAAAAACTAAATCTCCAATATTTACTGTTTGATTTTCATTCCAAAAAGACAAATAAGAAACTTTTCCTGCTATTGAAGATTTTAAAGCGAAACGTAGTACCCAATCTTTTACTGATTTTTTTAATTGATAAAATGACTGAATTACTTTTTTTAATAACCTAGTGTCATCTTGAGTTTTTCGAATTTCCGAACTTTTAACCGTATTTTTTGAAGTACCTATAGCTTCATTTAGCTGAGAAATTGAAGCACTCATATTTTTAAGTGTTCGTTTTGCCTGTATATACTCCAATTGTTTTCTCTCGTAATCTTGAGCTGCTATTATTCCTTTATCAAATAATATTTTATTTCTATCTAAATCTTTCTTATTAAATTCTAATTCCTTTTCGTTTAATTCCTTTTGAGATTTTAGAATAACTAATCTATTTCTAATTTCTGCTAAGGATAAATTATTGGCTGAAAATTCACTGGAATAAGGTTGTAGTTTTTTATTTAAAACATATTCAGAATAGCTGGTTTCAAATAAAGCAAAATCCATTGCAATATCACCTAAAATTAAAAATGGAAGTTCATCTATAGGAAATCTAAAATTTAATTTATCAACATAAATGGTATCTAATATACTTTTAAGTAATAAAATATCTTTATAATTACCAGAATTTTCAATAACACCAATAATAGTGTTTTTAGTTATCTGACTATTATTATTTATCAATATTGACTCAATTCGACCAGTGGATTTCGCATAAATTTTTTCTGGTGGTATTTTAGTTGTAACTACTACTTCTGCAGTTATTACATCCGGGTATTTAACAAACCAAGAAATGAACAAAAGCATTAAAATGATTATAAATACTAAAGTCATTCCCCAACGAATCATCCAGTTAGGTACATAACTTAAAATTTCCTGAACTTCTTCACTACGAATTTGTATGTTGTCTTGTGCTTGTGGCATTTATTATATTCTTTTAGTTCCCTAATTCTAATTGATTTTTCACTAGGTGATAATAATTTCCTTTTTGATTTACTAATTCCGTATGATTCCCAACTTCTACAATTTTCCCTTTATCCAGCACTACTATTTGATGTGCACTTTTTACAGTACTTAGCCTATGAGCTATAACTACAGCTGTTTTATCTGAAAAAAACGTATTTAGCTTTTCCATAATCACCATTTCATTATTAGCGTCTAGCGCTGAAGTTGCTTCATCAAAAAATAAATATTTAGGATCTTTATATACAGCCCTTGCAATTAATAGCCGTTGTTTTTGCCCTGTACTTAAACCCGAA
>NZ_CALAEQ010000179.1 GCF_937891065.1 uncultured Lutibacter sp.
ATTTACATTTTTTTTACATTACATTTTTAAAAATTTCGAAATCGTTATAGTTGTAAATTTATTTTTAAGAATAATTTAACAAAATTAAAATCTAGTGATAATATCATAAAAATGCCTTTATTGTGACAATTACTGCGCAACCTATGGTAAATTTTTACATCTTTGTTCTAATGAACCAAAGGGGTCATTAAATTTTAACATAAACAAATTAATAATGAAAACAAAGTTTAACGGAATTTTAACGCTCTTGTTAGCGTTCGTGGTGCAAATATCCTTTGCACAGGAAAAAACGATTTCAGGTACTGTAACGGACGGAAGTGGTCCATTACCTGGAGTTACTGTACTTATTAAAAATACAAAAACAGGTACACAAACTAATTTTGATGGTGTTTATCAAATAGTTGCGAATACTGGTGACGTATTAACATTTTCTTATGTTGGTATGAAAACAATTGATCTTACTGTTGGGACTAGTTCTACTCTAAATGCAGTTATGCAGGAAGATGCTAATGTATTAGATGAAGTTGTTGTTATTGCTTATGGTACAACAACAAAAGAAGCTTTTACAGGGTCTGCTGCGGTTATTTCTACTGAAGATTTAGCTTTAAGAACTGTAACATCTCCAATTGCTGCTTTAGAAGGTAAAGCAACTGGAATTCAAATAACATCTGCAAATGGGCAACCTGGTTCTTCTCCAGGAATTGTTATTCGTGGTGTAGGTACTTTAAACGGTTCAACAGATCCATTATATATTGTTGATGGTATTCAATTTGAAGGAGCATTAAATACTATAAGTCAGGAAGATATTGCTTCTATGACAGTTTTAAAAGATGCTTCATCAACGGCTTTATATGGTTCTCGTGGTGCTAACGGTGTAGTGCTTATTACAACTAAAAAAGGTAATAAAAACGGAAAGCTTGTAGTAAATGCTTCAACTCAATATAGTTTTGTATCAAGAGGAATTGACCCATATGAAGCTGTAAATCCAGGTGATTATTACGAATTAATGTGGGAGGCTTACAGAAACACTTCTGCAATTGGAGGAGATGCAGCTGCAGCTTCTGCAGGAATTTACAATCGTTTAGGATACAATCCATTTAACGTACCAAATGATCAAATTGTTGGGCTTGATGGTAAGTTAAACCCAAATGCACAATTAATATATAAAAGTTTAGATTGGAATGATGCTTTAGAGCAATCAGGAGCTAGAAAAAACTATTCAGTAAATATTGCTGGTGGTGGTGAAGATCATCAAGTGTTTTTCTCTGCAACTTATCTTGATGAAGAAGGATATGTAATTACTTCAGATTTTGATCGTATTAATACTCGTTTAAATGCCGATTTCCAACCTACCGAATGGTTAAGTTTAGGAGGTAGTGCTAACATTTCTATTTCTGAATCTAATGGAATTGGTGGAGCAGGTGAAAGTAGCATTGTTAATCCTTTTAACTGGGCTTTAAATATAGGATCTATTTACCCTGTATACCTTAATGATTTAGATGGAAATCTTGTTCTTGATGCAGCAGGAAATCCTGAATTTGATTTAGGAGAAGGTTATTCACAGTATAATATTCAAAGCAGACCTTATAGTCCTGGACGTCATGGTGTTGCTGAAACGTTGTTTAATGATGAATTAAACAGAAACAATACTTATGGTTTTAGATACTATACAGAGTTTAAATTGTATGAAGGTTTAAAACTTTCGTTAAATTACGGTAGAGATATTAATGAAGGAATTAATAAAAGTTATGAGAATAACGTAGTAGGTGATGGTGCGCCAACTGGAAGATATGGTGAAACTAGATACCGTAGAAATACATCTAACTTTAATCAGATATTGACATACAATAAGACTCTTAAGGATGTTCATAAAATAGATGTAACGGTAGGTCATGAAAGCTTTGATAGACACTATTCAGAGAATAATGGTTTATCAACTACACAAACAGCTGTAGGGATTTTTGAGTTTGATAATTTCTCGGTTCCAGTTCGTTTAGGTGGTTATAGCTCAGATAAAAAAACTGAAGGATATTTTGGAAGATTTAACTATAGTTTCGATAATAAGTATTATGTTAGTGCATCAGCTAGACGTGATGGAAGTTCTGTTTTTAATAGTGATGTTCGTTGGGGTAACTTTTATTCTTTAGGTCTTTCTTGGCGTATAGACCAAGAAAAATTTATGGATAATGTTTCTTTTGTAGACAGATTAAAATTAAGAGGATCTTATGGTGAAGTTGGTAACGATAATTTAAATGATTATTACATCTCTCAACCTCGTTATTCATTAACTTCTAATGGTGGAGATCCAGCAATTGTATGGACAAATTTAGGAAATGATGGATTAACTTGGGAAACTGTTGAAAGTTTTGATGTTGCATTAGAATTTGGACTTTTCGATAATCTTATTGATGGATCAATTGAATACTATAAGAAAAATTCAACAGAACTTTTATATAATGTTCCATTACCATTGTCAAATGGTTTAGATGCAGGTCCTGCAAATATTGGAGATATGTACAATTCAGGACTTGAACTTGCCTTAACAGCTCATTTTTTCCAAAGTAATGATTTTAAATGGGATTTATCACTTCAAGCTTCTACATATAAAAATGAAATTACTAATATTCCAGATCCTTTCGTAAGTGGTTCTAAACGTTGGGAAAATGGACGTTCTAGATTTGATTATTATATATATCACTATGCAGGTGTAGACCCAAGTAATGGTGATGCATTGTATTACATGTTTGAAGATGGTGCTGGTGACTTAGAAGGTCAAAGAGTAGCAGTTTTAAATGCTGATGGAACACAATCAACAACTAATGATTGGGATGAAGCAGGAAGAGCATATACAGGTGATAATACAATACCAGATATATTAGGTTCTGTAGCAAATAGCTTTAGTTACAAAGGATTCTCTTTAGATGTTCTATTTACGTATGGAATTGGTGGTGAATTTTTAGATTTTGGTTATGCTAGTTTAATGCATTCTGGTACATATGGTAGAGCTTTACATATTGATGCTCTGAACGCTTGGCGTGCACCGGGTGATGTAACTGACGTTCCTAGATTAGAGACTGGAAATGTTAATCAAGTACAAACATCATCTACTAGATTCATAACAGATGCAAGCTTTTTAGCTTTAAAAAATGTAAATTTAGGATATACTTTTGATAAAGTCATTTCTGAAAAAATTGGAGTTAATAATTTAAGATTATTTGTATCTGGTGAAAATTTATTTTTGAAAAGTGAAAGAATAGGTTTAGACCCTCAATATAACCTGGCGGGAACACCATCGGGTAATGATTTTAATCCTTCTAAGACTGTTTCACTAGGATTAAATGTTTCTTTTTAAAAATTTAACTGTAAAAAAATATAACGATTATGTTACGAAAATTTAAAATTTTGTTATTGGCAATGTTGATTGTTACAATGACAGGTTGTTCAGAAGATTTTCTGGAAACCAAACCAACAGATGCCATATCAGCGGCAGATGCCCTATCCACTCCAGACAATTTACTTCTAGTATTATCTGGATTACACAGACTAATGTATGCTCAAACTGGGATTGTACCAGGTGGTTCAAACACTTATGCTGGTGAACACTACTTTATACCTATGGGTGATGTTATTACTGGAAATTTAATTCATACTGCTGCATCTAATGGATGGCAAAGAGCTGATTTACAATGGTTAGCACATACTAATTCACAAGGAGGTATGGTTGAACAATTGTGGTACCAACGTTATCATTTTATAGCAAGTTCAAGTGCTATTATTAATGAAATAGCAAAAGGTGGGGTAACTATTGATGATGATGTAAACAACATTCTTGGTCAATCTCATGCTTATAGAGCTTGGTGTTACTATCAATTGATAACACATTATGCTAAAGGATATATAATTGGAAATCCATCAACTGATCCTGGAATTCCTTTACAAATAGGTTCTGAAGCTCCTTATGAAAGTGGACCAAGAGCAACTGTTGCAGAAGTATACGCTCAAATGGAAGCTGATATAGATCTTGCAATTTCTTATTTTGATAATAGTACTAAAACTTTTGCTGGTGCTAATGGAAAATCTCATATCTCAAAGAATGCTGCATACGGAATAAAAGCTCGTATTGCATTATCAAAAGGAGATTGGGCTACTGCAGCTTCAGCAGCAGAAATGGCTCGCGCTGGTTATCCTTTATTAAATGAATCTGATTGGAAATCTGGTTTTAACACACTTTCTCTAAGTGAAGTTATTTGGGGAGGTAATGTGATTGATTCTGAAACTACTTTTTTCCGTTCATACTTTTATTTAATTTGCCCTACATTTAACGGAAGCCAAAATAGAGGTAATCCAAAAATTGTTGATAAAGAGAAATATGCACAACTTCCTGATACTGATTATCGAAAAGATGCATTTTTACCTTTAGCTCCTAATACGAATGGTGCTGCAGCAAATGGACAAGGTGGTAGTTATACTTCTGACCCTAACTATGATAATGCAGATGATTTTTGGGCTGCTTGGGGAGATGTTATTAGTACTTATAGTATGACAACAGGTCATAATACACATCCATATATGCATGTGAAATTTTTACAAAAAAATCCTGGTACAATTGACCCGGATGATGTTATTTATATGCGTTCTTCAGAAATGTATTTAATTGAAGCGGAAGCTAAATTAATGGCAAATAATTTGTCTGGTGCTCAAACTGCTCTTAAACCACTTGGAGAATCTAGAGATAGCGCATTTGATGTAACTGTTTTTAACACGAATGAAAGTTTAATGGATCAAATCAAGCTTCAACGTTATATTGAACTTTATGGAGAAGGTTTTGGTTATGTTGATCATATTCGTTGGGATGAAGGAATTGATTTAACTAATTCTGGAGCTTCTCAAGTTTTATACCAAGACGGTTTTCAACAAGCAAAACCATCGGTTAATAATGAATGGATATTTAAAATTCCTCAAGCAGAAATTGATGCAAATCCTCATCTTTCAGAGGCTGATCAAAATTAATACATATTTATAAGTCAGAGATAACAGTTAAAAGTTATTTGCGATTTAAAAATAATTTAAAAGCTGAACGATGTTAACATCGTTCAGCTTTTCTTGTTTTACTAAATTGATTTTTTACAAACAGAATGAAATACTCTCTGCAAAATTTGAATGTGAAATAACATCGCAGTTAGCCCTATTTTCTTAATACTTATATTGTATTCAAGTTTATTATTCAATAGTCCAGCAAGCGCCCCAGGTTGCGTAATCTGTTCCTATTCCATTTTTATCTAAAAAAAAGAGTGTTAAATAACACCCTTTTTTTAATATTTTTTTCAGTTGAAATGATTATTTTTTCTTCTTATGCTTTAAAACTTTCGCATCAATATAAAAAATAATGCTTTCAGAAATATTTTTAAGCAAATCTCCAATTTTTTCAAACTTTTTCATCACTACAAGCGCCATTAAATATTG
>NZ_CALAEQ010000180.1 GCF_937891065.1 uncultured Lutibacter sp.
CTTATTCCATTTTTAAAAGCGCAAAGTTACGTTTTATAAACAAAACAATAAAGTGAATTTTTTCACAACTGAATGTCTTAATTTAATTTGTAATTTTACGTAATTGTTTAAAAAATTGTATAAATATGAAAGATAAAATTGGGTTGGTATTATCTGGTGGTGGAGTTAGGGCAATTGCACATATTGGCTTAATAAAGGTATTATTAGAAAAAAATATTATACCAACTGAAGTTGCCGGAACAAGTGCGGGAGCTTTGGTTGGAGCATTATACGCTGGTGGATTTGAACCTGAAGAGATGTTAAATTTTTTTGAAGAAACTCCACTTTTAAAATTATCTTTCTACGCAAGAAACAAACCTGGAATGCTTGATAGTTCCAAATATGCTAAATATTTTAAAAAATATTTTCCAATTGATTCTTTTGAAAGTTTAAAATATCCATTAACTGTTACTGCAACCGATTTATTTAATAGCAAATTAGACTTTTTTAATTCTGGTGAAATAATTAAACCTTTAATAGCTTCATCTGCTTTGCCTCCATTTTTTTCTCCAATTGAAGTAAACGGCACCTATTATTCAGACGGTGGAATTTTAAATAATTTTCCTATTGAACCACTTTCTTTAAATTGTTCAAAAATTATAGGAAGTTTTGTAAATCCCGTTTCTAAATGCGAATATGCTGATATAAATACATCATTTAAATTATTATACAGAGTATATCACATTGGTCTTGATGTGAATAATATTAAAAAATTTAATCAGTGTAATTATGTCTTTTCCCCTCCAAACATTGATGATATTGGAGTATTGGACGGAGATGCCATCCAAAAATCTTTTGATCTTGGCTACAAACATGCCTTAAATGAAATTAATAAAATAATTGATTTAATATCATAAAAACCCCAAATTATAGTTCAATAAAATTTATGTTTGTAGTATCTACATTATTAAAAATGATTTAATGAAAAATACTTACAAAGCTCATTTAGCTTTACTTGGTGCTAATGTTATTTATGGTGTAAACCATATTGTGGCAAAAGGTATCATGCCAGCTAAAATTGGACCTTCTGCATTTGTGTTTTTAAGAATTTTAGGTGCCGGTATTCTATTTTGGATTATTAAATCATTTATTAAAGAGAAAATTAAAAAAAAGGATTTTAGAATTATAATTCTTGGCGGACTTTTAGGTGTTGCCTCTAATCAATTATTATTTTTTCATGGTTTAAGTTTAACATCGCCTATAGATGCATCTATCATAATTACAGCCGTACCAGTAATGGTTTTAATTTTTAGTTCATTTTTATTAAAAGAAAAAATTACAACAAATAAATTAATTGGTATTACAATAGGTGGAACTGGCGCTGTACTTTTAATTTTATATGGTAATAAAGCAGGAGGAACAAGTTCTATTTTAGGGAATGTATTTGTTTTTTTAAATGCCTGTTCATATGCTTTATATTTAGTTATAATTAAACCATTAATGAAAAAATACAAGCCAATAACTGTAATTAGCTGGGTGTTTTTATTTGGATTTTTATTTATGTTTCCAATTGGGATTCAAGATATTACAATTACCGATTTTGAGGCATTTAACTTAAATACTTATTTAACAGTAGCTTTTGTTATTATTGGAACTACTTTTTTAGCCTATTTATTTAATATTTATGCATTAAGTAAAGTTGCGCCATCTGTTAGTGGAAGTTATATTTATTTACAACCTGTTGTAAGTTTTATAATGGTAAGTTTATATGCTTTTGCATTAGGGCATAATGAATATGCTCAAGATATAAATTTGATTAAAATTTTAAGTTGTTTAATGGTAATTGTTGGAGTTTATATGATTAGTAAAAAAGCCTCCTAACCACTTTAGAAGCATATTAACTGAGATGAAAAAGTTTAAATTTTTAATTAAATTTCACTATTTCTCTAGCTCTTATTTCTTGCGGAAGTAAACAGTTATAAATAAATAAATTTATCGGGGTTGGAATTCCAAGCTCAATACCCATTTTTACAATTGTACCGTTTTGTGATTCTAATTCAGATGGTTTTCCTTCCATGATATCTCTTTGTAAAGATGAAGTTGTATGATAAGGCTGATTTTCAATTACCTGAAACTGATTTTCAATAATATCATTTGATAAATTAACGCCTTTTGCAATTGCAATTGCAAAAATTTCCTCCGCAGTTTGCAGCATCATTTTTTTAATTTCAGGTAAGGCAATCATTTCACCAATAGTTGCTCTAGTTAAAGCTCCAATAGCACTTACTGTTGTTATAAACAAAAACTTAGTCCATATTTCGTGTTGAATATTTGTAGTTAAGTTAGTTCTAATTTCTGCGGTTAAAAATAAATTTTTTAATTGTAAAGCTCGTTCAGTAATTTCACCATTAAGTTCTCCAAAAACAATAGTTGGTTCGTAAGACATATGAGAAATTACGCCATAATCTTCAACTTTGCTTACAACCTTACATAAACCGCCAATTATATGTTTCTTAGGTAAAACCTCGCATAATATTTTCTCGTTTTCAACACCATTTAATAATGAAATTATTAAATGGTGTTGAAAACGGTTTTTATTTTTTCAGCTACTTCTTTTAATTGCCATGTTTTCACACAAATTAAAACAAGATCAATATTTTTAACTTCTGAAATATTTGAAGTTGCATTTGCAGGATTTACTAAATAGTCGCCTTTAATACTTTTAAGTTGCAATCCTTTATTTTGAATCACTTCTAAATGTTTTCCCCTGGCAATAAACGTAACCTTATTTCCTGCTTGTGCTAATCTTGCTCCAAAATATCCGCCAACACCACCTGTACCGTAAATTACTATATTCATAAAAAAATATTTATTCTCAAAAATAGCAATTTATAATTTTGAAAACACTAAATAGATATTTTGTATTTTAATATAATAAGTTTAGATTAGTCTAAACTTTTGTTTATATTTGTCTAAAAATATATTTAATGTTATCTCAAACAGAAGAAAATTATTTAAAAGCAATTTATAGTATTGGGTTATCCAAGCCTAAAAGTGTAAATACTACATTAATTGCTAAAAAAATGGAAACAAAACCGTCTTCTGTCACGGATATGATTCAAAAATTAGCAGAGAAAGAATTCATACATTATGAAAAATACAAAGGAGTTTCTTTAACCCAACAAGGAAAAAAAATTGCCGTTGAAATTATTAGAAAACACAGGTTGTGGGAAGTTTTTTTAGTGAACAAACTCCATTTTAATTGGGATGAGGTACATGAAATAGCTGAGCAATTAGAACATATTAAATCAGACGCTTTAATAAGTAAATTAGAAGAATTTCTAGATTTTCCAAAACACGATCCACATGGAGATCCAATTCCAGATGAAAATGGAAATATTGCACATCATAAAAAAATAATGCTCTCTTCTGTTGAAACCAATACTCATTGTATTGTGATTGGAGTTAAAGATTCATCGTCTTCATTTTTAAAATTTCTAGATAGCAACAATATTCAATTAGGAAGTACTCTAAAAGTAATTTCTAAAGAAGAATTTGACAATTCAATGCTAATAGAAAATAACAATATTTCAATATCAATATCTAATCAAATTTCAAAAAACTTATTTGTAAAAAACTTATAAAAAATGGAACAAATTATCACCTATTTTGAAAGTATAAATCCAATATTAGCCGCATTTTATGCTACGCTTTTTACTTGGGCACTAACTGCTTTAGGAGCTTCATTAGTGTTTTTATTTAAGGGATTTAACAGAGCTGTTTTTGATGGAATGTTAGGTTTTACTGGAGGTGTAATGGTAGCTGCGAGTTTTTGGAGTTTATTAGCACCGGGAATAGAAATGAGTCCGGGTGAAGGTTTTGTAAAAGTTATTCCTGCAGTTGTTGGGTTTGGTTTAGGTGCTTTGTTTTTATTTGGTTTAGACAAAGTATTACCCCATTTACACATTAACTTTAAAGAAAGTGAAAAAGAAGGCGTAAAAACTCCTTGGCATAAAACTACATTATTAGTATTAGCTATAACGCTACACAATATACCAGAAGGGTTAGCAGTTGGAATTTTATTTGGTGGTGTTGCTGCTGGTTTTGATGGCGCTACAATTGGAGGTGCAGTTGCATTAGCTATAGGTATTGGTATTCAAAATTTCCCTGAAGGATTTGCTGTTTCTATGCCAATTAGAAGACAAGGCGCTAGTAAATGGAAAAGTTTTATGTATGGACAATCTTCTGCTTTAGTAGAACCCATTGCTGCTGTAATTGGAGCTTGGGCAGTAATGACGTTTCAACCAATTTTACCATATGCTTTAGCTTTTGCTGCTGGTGCAATGATATTTGTAGTCGTTGAAGAAGTTATTCCTGAAACGCAACGTGATAAATATACCGATATTGCGACACTTGGGTTTATTGGAGGGTTTATTGTAATGATGACTTTAGATGTTGGACTTGGTTAAAATGTTAACCCAAAAAGGTGAAATCTATTGAAAAATTTAAGCTAGAAAAACTTAAATAACACAATGTAAAATCAATATATCATATATTGATTAACAACCGCAATCTGAATCACATTTTCCTTTCTTTTTTGTTTTAAAAAAATAGGTTTTAACTAAAAATGCAATTGCTAATCCGAGCGCTATGTATGTTAAAATATCTTGCATTAGCTTAATATATTAAATGCTATTACCGCTGAGACATAGGCTAATATTCCCATACCTACTAACTGTAAAATTGGCCATTTCCAACTATTAGTTTCACGTTTTACAATAGCTAAAGTACCAACACATTGCATTGCAAATGCGTAAAACAATAATAAAGAAACTCCTGTTGGAAAATTAAATCGTTTTTCACCCGTTTCAGGATTTAATTCAGCCGCCATACGTTGCTTAATGGTTCCTGAATTTTCACTATCACTATCTACATTATAAATAGTTGCCAACGCACCCACAAATACTTCACGAGCCGCAAATGAACTAATTAAAGCGATTCCAATTTTCCAATCATAACCCATTGGTTTTATAACAGGCTCTATCGATTTTCCCATATATCCAATAAAAGAATGTTCTAATTTATAGGATGCCACTTTCTTCTGAAATTCTTCTTTTGTTAACTGTTTGCTTTCAACTTGAGCTGTAATAGTTTCTTCAGCATTCTTAAATTTTGAAGCTCCGTTTGAAGCTAAAAACCAAAGTACAATTGAGATTGCTAAAATAATCTTCCCTGCTCCAAAAACAAAAGCCTTCGTTTTTTCAACAACTTCATAAAAAATATTTTTTATCGAAGGTATTTTATAGTTTGGCATTTCAATAACAAACAAGGTTTTACTTTCTATCTTCAATATTTTATTTAATAAAATGGCTGAAAATATTGCAGCTGTAAAGCCTAGTAAATATAAGGCCATCATTGTTAAACCTTGTAAATTTAGGATTCCTAAAACAGATTTGCTTGGAATAATTAAAGCAATTAATATTGCATAAACTGGTAAACGAGCTGAACAAGTTGTAAATGGGATTACTAAAATTGTAATTAACCGCTCTTTCCAATTACCTATGTTTCTTGAAGCCATAATTGCAGGAATTGAACAAGCAGTCCCAGAAATTAATGGAATTACACTTTTACCACTCATCCCAAATTTTCGCATTATTTTATCCATCAAAAAAACTACTCTACTCATGTAGCCAGTCTCTTCTAAAATGGATATAAATGTGAATAAAATAGCTATTTGAGGTATAAAAATTACTACACCTCCAATACCTGGAACAATACCTTCAGCAATTAAATTTGTAAAAGTACCGGCTGGCAAAACAGTTTTAATCCAAGAACTTAAGCTTGCAAAAGCACCGTCTATTATATCCATTGGATAAGTTGCCCACTCAAAAATACCTTGAAAAATAAATAATAAAATTAAAGCGAAAATAACATATCCGAAAATTTTATGTGTAAGAATCCTATCTAAGATTCCTCTCAAATCTGTAGCTTTAGAAGTATCAACATTAAAACTAGATTTTAATACATTATTTATTATCTGATATCTTAAAATTGTTTCTTTATGCTGATATCTTTTTATACAATCTAAATCTTCTTTAAATTTTAATACTAATTTTCGCTGCTCATCACCTAAAAAATCAAATTCATTATTTTGAGTAATTAATAACCAAGATTTGTATAATGGAAACTCTGGAAAGGCATTTTTTAATTTTGTGAAATATTCTTCATCTATTCTATCTGTTATTTTAGCAATTGATTGAGTGTCTAATTTTTCATAATCTAAAATAACTTCTTTTAATTCTTCAATTCCAACTTTTTTTCTAGCACTTGCTAAAACAATTTTAGTATTTAATTTTTCTTCCAATTGCTTTACATCAATATCAATTCCTTTACGTTTCATTTGGTCTATCATATTGATCACCAAAATTGTTGGAATATTTAAATCTTTAATTTGTGTAAATAGCAGTAAGTTTCTTTTAATATTTTCGATTTCTACAACAACAACAACTACGTCGGGAAAGCTATCGTTTTGTTCATTTAATAAAGTATCTAGCACCAATGTTTCATCTAACGATGTTGGATTAATACTATAAGTACCTGGCAAATCAGTAATTTCTGCTTTTACAGTATCACTTAATTTACAAATTCCTTGCTTTTTTTCAACAGTAATTCCTGGGTAGTTTCCAACTTTCTGTTTTAAACCAGTAAGTTGGTTAAATAATGAAGTTTTCCCTGTATTTGGATTCCCTATTAAAGCAACTTTTATAACCTTTTCATTACTCATTAATTTACTATTACTTTACAACTGTTATTTTTTCTGCAGTTTCTCTCCTAATAGCTAAATGACTTCCATTTACTTTAATATACAAAGGGTCATTAAGTGGTGCAGTTTGAATTAATTGAACTTCAATTCCAGGTAAACACCCCATTTCAAGTAATACTAAAGGAATATTTTCTAAACAAAGTTTTTCTATATAAGCCTTCTCTCCAATCTGTAAATTTGCAATAGTTTTAAACATTATTAAGAATAATTATAAATAGTAAGCAAATATACTAAATTAGAATCATTCTAAACAATGACAAATATCACTAATCTTTAAATTCATTTTTTAAAATTCTAATATCTGCTATTAAACGCTCAATATCTTCATTATCTGTACCATCATAAAAACCTCTAATTTGGTTTTTTTTATCAACCAATACAAAATTTTCAGTATGCACAAAATCTTGCAAACCTCCATCACCTTCATCTAATACTGCAAAGTAACTTTTACGAGCTAATTCATATATATGTTTCTTATCACCAGTTGTAATATTCCATTTGGCGTCTATCACTCCTTTTTTATCTGCATACGCTCTTAAAATGGGAACACTATCCATAACTGGTGTAACAGAATGTGATAAAAACATAATATCATCCTCATTTTTAAAAACTTCTTGAAGTTTACCAATATTATTTGTCATTACTGGGCAAATAGTCATACATCTTGTAAAAAAGAAATCAGCAACATAAATTTTACCTTCATAATTCTTTTGAGTAATTGTATCACCATTTTGATTAATCAAACTAAAATCAGCTATTTTATGATTTCTTCGTATGTGAACAATACTTTCATCAACCAACCTAGGATTTACATCTGATGGGTTGTATACTGGTAATCTTTTTTCAGGGGTTAATAATGTGTAAATCGCATAAATCATAACAACTGAAAACACGCCCATAATGGCTAATGTTGGAACCGACTTTTGAAAAAATTTTAAATCCATTTTATTGAAATAAATTAAGGTCACAATTTAATACAATTGACTTTCATTGTACCTATACAATTCTAAAACTTTGTTAAAAGTCATAATTCAGCTGTTTTTAGATTTTACAACTGTATTTAAAACCGTACATTTGTGCGATTTTATTTTGAAAATACATATGGAGATAGTTATAAAAGCAACACAGTTTATTTTAAGTTTATCGTTTTTAATAGTATTACACGAATTAGGGCATTTTATTCCTGCAAAAATATTTAAAACTCGTGTTGAAAAATTCTACTTATTTTTTGATTATAAATTCTCTTTATTTAAAGCGAAAATTGGAGATACAGTTTATGGTATTGGCTGGATTCCATTAGGAGGTTATGTAAAAATCTCAGGGATGATAGATGAAAGTATGGATACTGAACAAATGAAACTACCTGCACAACCTTGGGAATTTAGATCTAAACCAGCATGGCAACGTTTAATTATTATGTTGGGTGGTGTTATTGTGAATTTTATTTTAGGTATTTTAATTTACATAATGATCACCTTTGTTTGGGGAATTGACTTTGTAAATTCTGCAGATGTAGAAGACGGATTTTCAGTTCACGAATCTTTCAAGCAATATGGATTTGAAGATGGTGATAAAATATTAAAATTTAATGGTGTTGAACCTTTAGATGTAACAGATGTTAACAAACATTTATTTTTAAGAGATATTACATCAATTGAAGTGCTTCATTTAGATGGTAATACAGAAGCAATAACTATTCCTGAAAATATCGGAGAAGTTATGTGGGAAAATGGAATTATGAAACCTTTTGAAGTAAGAAGACCTGCAATAATTAATGTGGTTACTGAAAATTCCCCTGCTCAAATTGCCGGAATTCAAGTAAATGATAAAATTGTTTCCGTAAATAACACACCTATTAACTATTGGAATGAATTTTCAACATTGGTTTTAAACTCAAAAGATGAAATTACACTTGGAATTGAAAGAGATTCAAATCTTATTAATATTTCTGTAAAACCAGGAGAAAATAATCAAATTGGAGTTTCTTATAATGTACTTAGCGGTATTAATATACAACATAAAGATTATTCATTTTTAGAAAGTATTTCAACAGGAAATTCTATAGCTATTTGGACTTTAAGAGATTATATTACTCAATTTAAATATGTATTCACTAAAAAAGGCGCAACTAGTATTGGTGGCTTTATTGCAATTGGAAATATTTTTCCTGCAACTTGGAGTTGGCAAGCGTTTTGGAGCATTACAGCCTTTTTATCTATCATGCTAGGTTTTATGAATTTATTACCAATACCAGCATTAGATGGTGGGCATGTAATGTTTACTTTATATGAAATGATTACAGGGAGAAAACCAAATGATAAGTTTTTAGAATACGCCCAAGTTACTGGATTTATTCTTTTAATTGCATTGCTTCTTTTGGCTAATGGAAACGATATTGTGAAATTATTTTCATAATTATAGTTCTTTTTAAAAAAGTACAATTAACCAGTTGGGTTCAATTAATTTTTGACTATAATTTTTCGTCAACTCTAGTGATTATCGATAGAAAATTGTATCGATAACAAAAAAATTATTGTTAAAAAAGTGCTCTATACATCGCCAATGCGTCAACTGGCTCTTTCACTAAAAATGTTCACTGAACATTTTTTAAAAGCTCAGCCATGCTCTATTTTACTACACAAAAAAATACTAGAACTGACGTTTAATGTTTTTTTAAATACACATATACTGGAAAATGATCACTAAAACCACCTTGATACCATTTCCCTATATAAGTTCTAAAAGGGTTTCCTTTATATTTTCCTTTCCATTCTTTTAAAAAAAGTTTATCAAAAACTTCAGCATATTTAAATGAATGCTTTGTTGCTTCAATATTAAAAAAGTTTTTTGAAAATATAATTTGGTCAAACAAATGCCATGTTGTTTTATAATTCAAGGTCCCGTTTCCGGTATTAATTAAACGTTCCATAGGGTTGTAAAAGGTATCATTTACCAAATGTTTTTTTACACTTATATTTGAAGGATTATCATTAAAATCACCCATAATAATAATCTTAGCATTTTCGATTTCAGCAGTTATTTTTTCAACAATACTCACAACTAATTCAGCCGCTTTTACTCTCTTTTCTTCTGTTGAATTTTCTCCGCTTCTTCTTGAAGGCCAATGATTTACTAAAATATGAATTTCTTCATTATTTAAATTTCCTTTTACCAATAAAACATCTCTTGTATAATCTCTATCTCCATTTTCACCTTCTAAATACAGTGGGAAAGTTTCAGAATGGGTTAGTTCAAAAAGTTCTTTCTTATACAGCAATGCAACATCAATTCCTCTTTCATCAGGAGAATCATAATGTACAATTCCGTAATTTTGATTTTTTAAATTTTTTGAGGCAACTAAATCATTTAAAACCAATAAGTTTTCAACTTCAACTACACCTACAATTGCAGGTGTATGAAACGACCTTTTAGTTCCCAATTGAGCAATTACATTTCCTAATTTTTTAATTTTATTTTTATAACGGTAGTTATCCCAATTCTTTTTGCCTTTTGGTGTAAAATCATCATCCAACGTATTGGGATCATTTTTAGTGTCAAATAAATTTTCAAGATTGTAAAATGCTATGGTATAAGCTTGATTAATTTTTCCTGAAGATTTAAAGTATGAAAACATAAATATAAGGTATAATGTTAAAAAGTCATTTAGGCTAAAATAAACAAATTATAGATTTATTAACCAAACGTGATAAAAATCAGCTAAATAAATTGAAATAGTGTTAAATTTATAAAGTGTTTTGAATTTTTTATGATTTTAAAAAAATTAAAACAACCTTTATGAATATACCAAAAACACTAATTATAAAATATACTATTCTTTTTTTTCTACTAATAGTTGTTAATGTAAGTTATTGCCAAACTTATAAAAGTGATACTTTAAAAATTAAATCATTAATTGATAAAGGAGACAATATCTATTATTACTACATAGATTCTTCTTATGTTTATTATCAAAAAGCTTTACAATTATCAAAACAGATAGGAAGCAAAAAATTTGAAGCGCTTAGTTTATTAAATATAGGCTATTATTTGGATGAGAAAGAACGTTATACAGAGTCTTTAGAGTTTTATTTACAAGCAATTGAGAGTTATAAATCCATTAATGATGAAAGTGGAGTTGCTCAATGTTACAATTATATTGGATATAGTTTTGCTTATATAAATTCTTTAGAAAATTCTATGAAATATTATTTTAAAGCGTTAAAAATATATACAAAATTAAACGATAGCATTGGAATCTCAGATATTTATAATGGAATTGGTAATGTACATTATGATCAGGAAAATTATTCGAAGGCTCACGAGTATTATTTAAAATCTTATGAAATTTATAAATCTTTAAATGACAAAGAAGGAATTAATGCTTCATATATTAATATTGGGAATGCTATTTCAGATCAGGGAAGATTAGATGAAGGGTTGGAATATTATTTTAAATCTATACAATTATCAAAAGAATTAGATGACAAGGAAGGTTTAGCAATTAATTATGTGAATATAGGAGATTGTTATATAGCAAAAGGAGATTATGACAGCGCCTCAGATTATTTAAATAAATCATTACTGATTTCAAACGAAATTGGCTACAAATCTCTGTATCCCTATATTTATTCAACCATTGCACATAATAAATTAAAGCAAAAAAAGTACGCTGAAGTTGTAATAAACGCAGATAAAAGTCTTGAATATGCTAAAAAAGCCACTTGGGTTGATTTATCTGGTATAGATAACCATGAGTATTTAAGTATGGCTTATGAAAAATTAGGGAATTATAAAAAAGCCTATGAAAATCATAAATTATTTAAAACATATAAGGATAGTATTTTCAATGTAAAAAAAGTTGAACAGGTTTCTAAACTTAATGCATTATACGAACTAGAAGATAAAGAGAAAACAATTGCTTCTTTAACTGAAAATGAATACATTAGAAAAATAGAGCTTAAAAATCATAAAACAATGAGTTTTATACTTGTTGGGTTTAGTATATTTTTCATATTCTTAATTTTTTTACTAAATAAAAAACGAAAAGAAATAAACAAAGCCAATATTTTATTATCTATTGAAAAAGAAAGAGTTGAAGAAAGCGACCGTTTAAAGTCTTCTTTTTTGGCAAATATGAGTCATGAGATTAGAACTCCTATGAATGCTGTTTTAGGTTTTACTTCATTTTTAAAAGACCCTGAATTATCAGATGAAAAAAGAGATCGGTTTGTTGATGTTATTCAAAAATCGGGAGAACGATTAATGACCATTATTAACGATATTATTGATATTTCTAAAATAGAATCTAACCAATTAAAAATTGATATTGAGGATATTAATGTTGCAAAAACATTACAAGAATTAGTAGAAATTCAAAAAGAAACAAACAATCTTTTATCAACTAAAAATATAGATCTTAAATTAAATTTACCATCAACCACTAAAGATATTTTTATAAAAACAGACGAAAATAGATTTATTCAAATTTTTAATAATTTAATTAGTAATGCTTCAAAATTTACAGAAAAAGGATTTATTGAAGTTGGGTATAATTTAAAACAACATCCTGTAAATCCATTTTTAGAGTTTTATATAAAAGATACTGGTT
>NZ_CALAEQ010000181.1 GCF_937891065.1 uncultured Lutibacter sp.
GTTTTGTTGTTCATTGTTTGTGCATAAACGTAGTATTTAGGCACGTTGTCTTGTACTAAATAACCCTTTTCTTGAAAAGCATCAAAGTTAGACCTTGCATGTAAATATACTTTTTCATCGTGAGAATCAGTCCCGCTTTCAAATTCAATTTCAGCACGTGTAATACGTAATAACGATGCTTTTTTGCCTTCAGCCATTTGTTTAGCTTCTTCAGAATTCATAACATCATAAGGTAAACAAGCTACTTCTTCTACTTTATTTTTTGGAGGACGAACTCCTTTAAATGGTTTTATTATTGCCATAGTTTTAAAATTTATTGTTCAATATTTTTATGTTTTCAAAGTTACACTTTTTGGTTTTTTTAGATACAAAAAAAGACTGTTAATTTAACAGTCTTTTTTAAAATATATTCAAAATTTAAATTAATTCAAAATTTCAATAATTTGATGAGCTAATTCTGTTCCAATTCTATCTTGCGCTTCACCAGTTGCAGCTCCAATGTGAGGAGTCAATGATAAAGCAGGATTCATCAATAATTGAATTTCCGGAGTTGGTTCTTTTTCAAAAACATCTAAAGCTCCACCAGCAATTTTACCTGACTCAATAGCTTTTACAAGTGCAACTTCATCAATAACACCACCACGAGCAGCATTTACTATAAAAGCACCATCTTTCATAATTTCAAATTCTTTGGTTGAAATTACATATTCCTTTTGTGAAGGAACGTGCAACGAAATAAAATCTGATTGCTTTAATACTTCTTCTTTGGTTATAGTATTAATTTGGAAAAATAATGCTTGATGATCAAAAAATTGAAGTTCTAAATTTACTGAATCCAAATAAGGATCAAAAGCGACAACTTTCATACCTAAACCTAAGGCAATTTTAGCTGTAGCTTGTCCAATTCTTCCAAAACCAATTACTCCAAGAGTTTTACCTCTTAATTCAATTCCCTTTGCATAAGATTTTTTAAACTGCTTAAATTTTGTATCTCCTTCTAATGGCATATTTCGGTTAGATTCGTGTAAAAAACGTACCATTCCAAATAAATGAGCAAAAACAAGTTCTGCTACTGAATGTGAAGAGGCAGCAGGAGTGTTTATTACTTTTAATCCTTTTTCACGTGCGTAATCAACATCAATATTATCCATTCCAACACCACCACGACCAATAATTTTTAAAGAAGGGCAATTATCAATAATATCTTTTCGTACTTGAGTTGCACTTCTTACAAGCAGTACTGAAATTTCATTTTTATTTATATATTCAACAAGCTGATCTTGAGGAATTGTATTTAAATCTATTGAAAAACCTGCAGCTTCAAGTTCCATAACACCACTTGTAGCGATACCATCATTTGCTAATACTTTCATTTTTTCTTATTTTTTTAGTTATGATAATTGATTTTCTAATTCTTGCATAGCATCAACTAACACTTGCACACTTTCAATTGGCATTGCATTATAAATACTTGCTCTGTAACCTCCAACCGATCTGTGACCTTTAATTCCACTAATTCCAGCTGCATTCCAAAGTTTATCGAAAGCTTCTTTAGCATCTTCATTGGTAAGATTAAAAGTAACATTCATAAGTGAACGATCTTCTTTTTCAGCAAATCCTTTAAAGTAAGGATTTCTATCAATTTCAGCATATAAAATAGCTGCTTTTGCTTCATTCATTTTTTCAATGGCTGCAACACCACCTAAACCTTTCATCCATTCTAAAGTTAGCATAGAAACGTATACAGGAAATACTGCAGGCGTATTAAACATACTGTCTGCTTTTATATGTGATTGATAATCTAGCATAGCTGGAATAGTACGACCCGTTTTACCTAAAATTTCATCTTTAATAACAACTAAAGTTGTACCTGCAGGGCCCATATTTTTTTGAGCACCAGCATAAATTAAATCGAATTTAGTAAAATCTAACACTCTAGAAAAAATATCAGAACTCATATCACAAACCAACAAGCTATCAGTTTTTGGAAATTCTTTTATTTGCGTTCCATAAATAGTATTGTTTGAAGTACAATGTACATAATCAACATCAGTAGGAACAGCGTAATTTTTAGGAATATAATTGTAAACTTTATCTTTAGATGAAGCAATTACTTCAATATCACCTAATAACTTAGCTTCTTTTATTGCTTTTGCAGCCCAAACACCAGTGTCTATATATGCTGCTTTACCACCTTCTTTTAATAAATTATAAGGAGTCATTAAAAATTCAAGGCTTGCACCACCTTGTAAAAATAATACGGAATAACCTTCAGGTAGATTTAGTAATTCTTTTACTAAACTACGTGTTTTTTCCATGACGTCAACAAAGTCTTTCCCTCTATGAGAGACTTCAATTAAAGATAAACCTAAGCCATTGAAATCAATAATGGCTTCAGCTGATTTTTTTAAAACTTCTTGAGGTAAAATACATGGACCTGCGCTAAAATTATGTTTTTTCATTTTTTTTAAAATATGAATTAGATTCTTACGCAAATTTCGTAAAAAAAGAGCTAAAACACCTATTTTAAATGTAAAAATGTGTTAGATATTTAACAAAAACTCTAGAGTGTCAATACCATCAGCATAGTCCGATAATTCTGGGTGTTGTGTTTGACCTAATTTGACAAAATTCACACTATTTTCATTACATGCAATACATTGAATTTTATCTTTTTCTAATGCTAATTTTTCTGTTAAAATTTTAAAAGAATCATAATATTCATAGAATAATGTTGCAATAGGCGAGGAAAAGCTTTCATCTTCTTTTAACATTATAAAACCATTTTCTTGTAATTTAAACAAGCTCATTAAGTAAACAGCCTTATTATAATCGTAGTTATTTTCGTATTTTTTATAGTTTATAATGTCGTTGTATTTGTACAATGCATTAAAAAGCAACTCGAAATTATAATTTTCAGGAATATAAATTTTTGAAACACTTCTACAACCTAAACCAAAATATTGAAAAATATCTTCTCCTAAACCTTCCAGTTCTTCTTGAGTTTCTTTTCCAGTTAAAATAGCTATAGAATTTCTATTTTTTCTAATAATATTAGGGTACTTTCCAAAATAATGTTCAAAATAACGTGCAGTGTTATTGCTTCCTGTTGCAATCACAGCATCAAAATCGGTTAATTTTCCTTCAGTAAAAGTTATTTTATTTTTGAATTCGGGATTGTAATATTCTAAAAATTTAGCAATTAAAGGTAAAAAATGCTTGTCGTTTGAAGATTGTTTAGCAATAACCTGATGTCCACTTATTAAAACCGATAAAAAATCATGAAATCCTACGAGTGGAATATTTCCAGCCATAATAATTGCTACATTTTTCGGAGTTATATCTTCATTAAAAGTATAATTTGAAGTCCATTTTTTTAAATTTTCTATTGACAGGGCTTCACTCCAGCTTTCAAATGCTTTTAAAACATTTGGTTTGTTAAACCAGCCGTTAAATTCATGTGCTCTATTAATTTGCATTTCAAAAGCATCAAAAAATAATGTATTGAATTCAGAATCATCAACTTTCTCAATTTTAATAGTACTAAATTGTTTTAGAAATTCACCAAGTTTAGCAAAAGCGTCAATACGTTGCTCTAAATTCATTTTAATTTTAATTTTATATTTGCAAAAATAATCTAAATAATAGTATGGCAATAAAAATAACCGATGAATGTATAAATTGTGGAGCTTGTGAACCTGAATGTCCGAACAATGCAATTTATGAAGCTGCAGAAGATTGGAAATTTTCAGATGGTACAACACTTTCTGGAAACGTAGTTTTACCAAACGGAAAAACAGTTAATGCAGATGAACTGCAAGAACCAAAAGATGATGAAGTCTATTTTATTATTGCAGATAAATGTACCGAATGTAAAGGTTTTCATGACGAGCCTCAATGTGCAGCAGTTTGCCCAGTAGACTGTTGTGTCCCTGATGAAGAGAATGAAGAGACAGCAGAAGTATTATTAGCGAAGCAACAATTTCTGCATAAAGAATAATTAAATTGAAAATACTTTAAATCCCAAAAAAAAATATTTTTGGGATTTTTTATTTCTACTTTGTATACGTGCAAAAAAATCACGTACTTCAACGTGTCTTTAAAAAGTATTATTTAATGAAAACACGTAGAAATTTTATAAAACTTACTGCTTTAGGAAGTGCAGCTGTATTCACAAGTTCTTGTTTAACTTCAGAAAAGGAAAATGTTAGTGATAGTAAACTTCAAAAAGATATTAAAAAACCAATAGTTGTATCTACTTGGAATCATGGATTGGAAGCCAATGAGGCCTCTTGGAAAATTTTATCAAAAGGAGGATCAGCTTTAGATGCTGTTGAAGCCGGTGTAAAAATCACAGAATCAGACCCAAATAATACAAGTGTTGGATTAGGTGGTTTGCCTGATAGAGATGGAAAAGTAACATTGGATGCTTGCATTATGGATCACGAAAATAATTGTGGAGCCGTTGCCTGTTTGCAAGATATTGAAAACCCTATTTCAGTAGCGCGAAAAGTGATGGAAGATACACAACATGTGATGTTGGTAGGAGAAGGAGCAAAACAATTTGCATTAGAAAAAGGTTTTAAAGAAACCAATTTATTGACAGAAAAGTCAAAACAGGCTTGGGAGAAATGGAAGGAGGAATCAAAATATCAACCAGTTATTAATAGTGAAAATCATGACACCATTGGTTTATTAGCTTTAGATGAAAACGGAAATTTATCGGGTGCTTGTACGACAAGTGGTATGGCTTATAAATTACATGGCAGAGTAGGAGATTCCCCTATAATTGGCGCAGGTTTATTTGTTGATAATGAAGTTGGTGCGGCTTGTGCAACAGGTATGGGCGAGGCTGTAATTAGAATTGCAGGAAGCGCCATTGTTGTTGAGTTAATGCGTAATGGAATGTCTCCAACTGATGCGTGTAAAGAAGCTGTAAATAGAGTTGTAAAAAAGCATAAAGATTTAACAAACTTACAAGTTGGCTTTTTAGCACTTAATAAATTTGGAGAATCAGGTGGCTATAGTGTTTATGCTGGTTTTAATTATGCAATTCATACTGCTACACAAAATGAAATGATTGACGCAAAATATAATAGAGAATGGTAAGAAAAGTAGTATTTGTAATAAGCATGTTAATGCTAATTTCTTGTAAAACCAATATTGAATTTAGAAAAGATGTTGCTTCATTTTTAATCCCAAAACCAATAGAATTATCTCAAGTAGATGGGTTTTTTAATATTGATAAAAACATAAAAATAGCAACTAGCGAAAACTTAGTAACTGAAGCTACATATCTACAAAAATTAATAGAAGGTTCTTCTAATTTTAAACCTACAATAGTTAATGACTATGATATTTCACAGCTTCAAAATGTTATTTTATTACAAGAAGATGTTAAATTTAACGGACAGTTAAGTTCAAAAGAAGGTTATAGTATCGTTATCTCAAAATTTAAAATTGAAATTATTGGAAATTCCTCTGAAGGAGTAATGCGTGGAATTCAAACTTTACGACAATTATTTGTAGATGATTTTCATAAAAACATAAAACGCGATGCGTGGCAATTGCCATTAATTTCAATTAAAGATGCTCCAAAATTTAAACATAGAGGAATGTTGTTCGATAGCGGAAGACATTTTTTTGAAGTTGCTATTGTAAAAAAATACATTGATTTATTGGCTTTGTATAAAATGAATGTTTTTCATTGGCATTTAACCGAAGATCAAGGTTGGAGAATTGCCATTGAAAAATACCCAAAACTAACTGAAATAGGAGCGTTTAGAGTACAAAAAGACAGTACTATTTATGGTGGTTTTTATACAAAAGAGCAAATACAAGAAATTGTAGCATACGCTACCGAAAGACATATTACGGTAATTCCTGAAATTGAATTACCAGGGCATTCATTGGCTGCATTAGCTGCGTATCCTGAGTTGTCTTGTACTGGAAATACTGTAGAAGTTACAAATGAGTGGGGTGTTTTTAAAGAAATTTATTGTGCAGGAAATGAAAAAACATTTACTTTTTTAGAAGATGTATTAGCTGAAGTTATGGAGTTGTTTCCGTCAGAATATATTCATATTGGAGGTGATGAAGCACCAAAATTAAGATGGGAAGCTTGTCCTAAATGTCAGAAAAGAATTAAAGATGAAAATTTGGCTGATGAACATGAACTTCAAAGTTATTTTATACAACGTATTGAGAAATTTCTTCATAAAAATAATCGAAAACTAATTGGTTGGGATGAAATTTTAGAAGGTGGTTTGTCACCAACTGCAACAGTACAAAGTTGGAGAGGTGAAAACGGAGGAATTGTAGCTGCTAATAACAATCAATTTGCAATTATGTCGCCAACGTCACATTGTTATTTTGATTATGGAATTGAAACAACTGATTTAGAAAAAGTATATAATTTCAATCCGATTCCATCAGAATTAGCACCAGAAAAGCATCAATTTATAATTGGAAGTGAGTGTAATTTATGGAGTGAACGAATTCCTGATGAAGAGAATTTAGATTCAAAAGTATTTCCAAGAATATTTGCAATGAGTGAGGTGCTTTGGACCTACCCAAAAGATAGAGATTTTCTAGAATTTTATAATAGAGTTCAAAATCAATATGGTTTATTAGAAGCTCTTCACGTTAATTATGGTTTAGAGTTTATACCAGTAAGTTTAAAAAGTACTTTGAAAGTAGATAAAGTTCAAATTGAAGTAGTCACAAAGCATAAAGATTTTAAAACGAATTACCGTTGGAATTGTGAAGATTGTGATACCATATTTGTTGAAACACCTTCAGTTATTTCATTAGATAAATCAGCAGTGTTAGAAATTGAAACTTTAAAAAAGGATATAAAATATGGAGCTAATTTATTGCAAGGTTTTAAATTACACAAAGCTATAAATAGTGAAATTAAGCAAGAATATCTATATAAGGACATATATAAAGCATCAGGTGAAAAGGCTTTGTTAGATGGAAAAATGGGCTCTAAAAATATAAGAGACGGTAATTGGCAAGGGTTTTTAGGAACTGATATAGAATGTGTTATTGATTTAGGGAAAGAAATTGAAATAACAGAGATAGGTGCTAATTTTTTACATAAACAATTGTCGTGGATTTTAACTCCAAAAGAAGTTGTTTTTCAAACTTCGGTTGATGGTATTACTTGGAAAAATTGGGGCACTGTTATATCTAAAGTTGACCCTAAAAATAAAGAAACAATCTTAGAAACATTTTCAAAAGTAAATCCTATAGAAACTGTGCGATATGTGAAGTTATTTGTTGAAAATTTAGATCAGTTACCAGAATGGCATGAATTTTACAAAGGGAAATCTTGGCTTTTTGTTGATGAAATATTTGTGAACTAATGAATTTTGAGATATGTACAGATAGTGTTGAGGGTGCTATAATTGCTGAAAAGTATGGAGTGAAACGTATTGAGTTATGTTCCGCGTTATCAGTAGGTGGTTTAACTCCAAGTTTTGGGTTAATTCAA
This sequence comes from uncultured Lutibacter sp., assembly GCF_937891065.1. GTDB lineage: Bacteria > Bacteroidota > Bacteroidia > Flavobacteriales > Flavobacteriaceae > Lutibacter. The sequence goes on from NZ_CALAEQ010000181.1 coordinate 7,499, forward strand.
CAATGCGTTCAAAATTCAACTGTTGAAGTGCATGTAATGATACGACATAAAGAAGGCGGGTTTTTCTATTCAGAAATAGATGTAGCATTAATGAAAGTTGATATCGATAAAGCTAAAAGAGCAGGTGCAAAAGGCGTTGTTTTTGGTATTTTAAATTCAACTCATGAAATTTCAAATTTGAACATTGAATTGGTTAATTTAGCGAAGTCTTTAGATATAGAAGTTACTTTTCATAGAGCATTTGATTTTGTTTCAAACTACCAACAAGCTATAGAAAAATTAATAGCGATGAAAGTCGATAGGTTGTTAACATCAGGTTTGCAAACTACTGCAGAGAAAGGATTAGATGTTATTACGGAGTTACAAACTAACTATGGAAAACAAATTCAAATTATGGCAGGAAGCGGAATCAATGCTTCAAATGTTTTGAAAATTGCCAATTCAGGGATTAATAATATACATTTTACAGCACGGAAATCAACTCAAAATATAACTAAATTAGGAATGGGAGAATTAATGATTGTAGATGAAGATAAAATAAATAATATTGTAAATCTGTTTAAATGAATAGACTAATTATAATCTTATTTCTTATAATCTCCTTTATTTCTTGTTCTGAAAAAGAACCTGCAACATCTGTTTTATTAAATTCAAATTGGGAGTTTGCAAAAGAAGGCGATGCTACTTTTTATAAAGCAACGGTACCGGGAGTTGTGCATACAGATTTGTTGGCAAATCATTTAATTGAAGATCCTTTTTGGGAAACCAATGAATTAAAATTACAATGGATAGAAACTGAAAATTGGAATTATAAAACGATTATAAATATAACAAAAGAACAGCTTTCTCAGGAAAATATAGAAATTGAATTTGAAGGGTTAGACACTTACGCAACGGTTTTTTTAAATGGAGAAAAAATAATAGAGGCAACTAACATGTTTCGAACTTGGAAAGCTGACATTAAAAAAATTACCAAAGTAGGAGAAAACCAGTTAGAAGTTAAGTTTGTTTCACCTCTAAATTTTAATCGTGAAAAAGTTGAAAATTATCCATATAAATTACCATCGGGTAATGAAACTGTTGATTTGAAGGTAAGTCCGTTTACACGCAAAGCAGCATATCAATTTGGGTGGGATTTTGGACCTCGTTTTGTAACTTCAGGAATATGGAAAAATGTAAAAATTAATACTTGGAATACAGCACGAATAATGGATGTTTTTGTTCAGACAGATTCAATTAGTAATAATAAAGCATATTTAACGGCAATTATAGACGTTGAAGGAACTAAATCTAAGGATTTAGAATTACTCATAAACCTAAAAGATAAGAATGAGATAAACAGGCTGAATACTATTTCTGTAAAAAATAAAAAGGGTGCTCAAACAATTCAACAAAAAATAGAAATTGAAAACCCTAATTTATGGTGGCCAAACGGAATGGGAAAACCAAACTTGTATGGAATTTCAATTGAATTTAAAAACGGAAATCAATTGCTTGATAGTAAAACTGATGAATTTGGAATAAGAACAGTTGAATTAATTCAAGAGAAAGACACTATTGGAACTTCTTTTTACTTCAAAATTAATGGCAAACCTTTGTTTATGAAAGGTGCAAATTATATTCCTCAAGATGTTTTTTTACCTCGAGTTACTGATAGAGCTTATCATAAAATTATCGAAAAAGTTGTGAAAGCCAATATGAATATGTTACGTGTTTGGGGTGGTGGAATTTATGAAAAAGATATTTTTTATGAGTTATGTGATAAAAACGGAATTTTAATTTGGCAAGATTTTATGTTCGCAGGAAGTTTATATCCAAACAATGCTGAATTTTTAAGGAATGTTGAACAAGAGATAAAGGATAATGTAAACCGACTTAAAAAGCATCCTAGTATTGCTTTATGGTGTGGTAATAATGAAATAGAAGTTGCTTGGAAAAATTGGGGCTGGCAACAGCAATTTGGTTATACTAAAAAGGACTCTATTGAGATTTGGAACTCTTATAAAAGGTTATTCAATGATTTGATTCCGAAAACGCTGAAAGAGTTAGATTCAAAAGCTAATTATGTGAGTACTTCTCCTTTAAGCAATTGGGGAACTTCAGAAAATTTTAACCATAGTAGTATGCACTATTGGGGAGTTTGGCACGGAAAAGAACCATTTAAAAATTATAAAAAGAATGTTGGGCGCTTTATGGTTGAGTATGGTTTTCAATCATTTCCATCTATGAAAACAATAAAAAAGTTTGCTTCAGATTCTAGTTTGTCGCTACAATCTGAAACAATGATGAACAGACAAAAAAGTTATATTGGCAATGGTTTAATATCCAAACATATAAATACATGGTTTGAGAAACCAACTTCCTTCGAGGATTTTGTTGTAAAAAGTCAGAAAACGCAAACAATTGCGTTGCAAACTGCTATTCAAAGTCACAGACAACAATCACCCCATTGTATGGGAACGCTATTTTGGCAATTAAACGATTGTTGGCCTGGACCTTCGTGGAGTATTTTAGATTATTATGGTCAAGAAAAGGATGCTTTTAATACCGTAAAAGAAAATTTTAAATCGATAATTGCTGTTTTAAATTACGAGAAAAATGAGGTTGAAATAATTTCTGATTTAGTTTCGAATTTTAAAGGAAAAATAGCTGTTTCATTGGTCGAAAAACAGTCTTCAAAAATAATTTCAGAGCAAATCTTTTTTGTGAAATCATTTTCAAAAACTAAACTAAAACTACCTAAAATTGATGTTTCAAATTCAGAAACTTTTGAGTTGAAAATTGTTTTAAAAGATAGTGCTAATTATGTTATTTTTACAGACGTTGTTAGAATTACTCAATAGTTATTTCATCAATAAAAACCCAAGATTTACCGCCAGCGCCTAAGTGCCAATCTGGACAAACTCCAAAGTTTTTAGCAATCATTTTTACATAACGAGTTTTGATTGTTGTTTTAAACCCAAATTCTTTAATAAAAGAACCTTCTTGTTTAAGATTGAAATCATTTTTAATTCGTTTTAACTTGGAGTAGTTTATACCATCAGTTGAAGAGTAAAAGTCAATATATTTTGGAAACCAAATCCACGATCGATTGTCTTGTAAAAAACCAGTTGAAATTTTTGAAACAGTTACTATTTTACCTAAATCTACAATTGCTTCAACATCTTGACCTTGATATCCTTGCCAAAAACCTGTTCTAAAATTATTACTTCCTTTTAACATATCAATTAAAGCACCATTTCCTTCAGCGGCGTATTGATTGTCATATGTAGCATTTAAAGTAATAGTTCTACCAGATTTAATTTTTAAAAACTCACTTGTAACAAGTTTACTTTTTATTCCATCTTTATTCACTGCAACTGCTGTAATAGTTGAAGTTTTAGTAATATTAATTGGACTTTCATATTTTAACCAAGTAGAATTTTTTTGCTCACCTATATAATATTTTAAATCACAATCCGTACAATTACTTCCTATGGTAATTTCTAAAGATGCTGTAAAAGTTTTCTTTTCAGCATCTATAAAAGGAACTGGAACAATCAAATTAGCTGTGATTTCTGAAATTGGAATATTAACATTTCCAATGCCAAATTCTTTTGAAGGTGTTTTTCCCATTTTAAAAACCAATTCGCCACCATTCATAATATCTTGATGGAGCAAATATGATTTTGTATATTTTTTACTATTTAAAGTAGTGGATTGTATGTATCTATTTTCATCCGATAAATTTTTAGCTTTAATTTTAAAAACCGTTCCGTTTTCTAAATGATAGGTTACTTCATTAAAAGTTGGTGCGCCAATTACATAATAATTCATTCCGGGCGTAACGGAATAAAAGCCAGAAGCACTCAAAACAAACCAAGCGCTCATTTGCCCACAATCTTCGTTGCCCGAAAGTCCGTCAGGAGCATTCCAATATTGCTCGTCTATAATTTGTTTAACACGCTCTTGAGTTTTCCATGGTTTTTCAATAAAATTGTACAAATAAGCCATATGATGACTCGGTTCATTTCCGTGAGCATATTGCCCAATTAAACCAGTAATATCAGCCTGATGGCGACCCGTAGTTTCTGAATTTGTTGTAAATAAATCATCTAATCGTTGCTCAAATTTATCGTTTCCACCAAATAATTTGATGAGACCAGAAACATCTTGAGGTACAAATAATGAATATTGCCAAGAGTTTGCTTCGGTATAATTAAAGTTTACTTCTGAAGGTTCAAAAGGTTTAAACCAACCGCCATTTAAACGAGCTCTCATAAAAGTAGAGGTTGGATCGAAACTATTTTTGTAAGATTGTGCTCTTTGGGTGAAATCAGCATATGTTTTTGTATCTCCTTGAGCTTTAGCAAACTGAGCAATACACCAATCGTCATACGCATATTCCAATGTTTTTGAAACGGATTCTGACTCGTCTCCAGCTCTAATATATCCATACTTTTTATACGATTCCAATCCGAAATGATTCAGATTTGCACCATAAATCATAGCTTCTAAAGTCATTTTTGAATCGAAATTTGTGATTCCTTTGGCGTAAGCATCAGCAATAACGGAGACTGAATGATAACCAATCATACATTCTGTTTCATTACTGCTTAATTCCCAAACTGGTAATCTTCCACCTTGTTTATAATGCTTTAAAAAGGTATTGATAAATTCGTTGGTACGTTTTTGTTCAATAATGGAATAGAGTGGGTGAGCAGCCCTAAAAGTATCCCATAAAGAAAACACCGTATAGGTTGTGTTTAGAGTGTCATTGTGGATTTCTTTATCCATTCCTCTATAATTTCCATTCAGATCTGAAAATGTATTTGGAGCAATCATCGTATGATATAAAGCAGAATAAAAAACGGTTAATTTTTCTTCATTTTTGTCTTTTACTTCAATTTTGTTTAAGGCTTTTGTCCAAACAGTTTTTGCATTTTCTGTGTAACTGATAAAATCCCAACTTGTGCCTTCTCTTTTTAAATTTTCTTTAGCACCTTCAACACTAACTGCTGATATACCAACTTTAATAATTACTTCTTTTAAACCCGTATTAAAAGTGACTACTTTATATAATTTTTCAGTTTCTTTTTTCGAATCATTTTGAATTGTATCAACTAAAAAAGGCTCCGAAAACTCCATATAAAAATAAACATGCTGATTCGTTGCCCAAGCTTCAGATTGTCTAAAGCCAGAAATAGAAGTTTTGTTTTCTATATTTATTTCTGAACTTAGCACTTTATCTCTGTGATTTAAATCTAACAGGATTTTATTACTTGTTTCTTTATTAAAAGTGTATTTATGAATTCCAACGCGAGTTGTAGCTGTTAATTCAACATCAATATTAGGGTTCTCTAAATGAACTTTATAATAGCCTGGATTTGCACTTTCAGTTTCTTTCTTGAATTCAGAAGGAATTAATTGTTGATTTTCAATGTCTTCCAATGAAATATTATTAGAATGATTGAAAGGCATTAATAATATATCTCCATAGTCTGAAATTCCTGTTCCACTTAAATGTGTGTGTGAAAAGCCATAAATTATGGAATCAGTACTATGATAGCCTGAGCAACCATCCCAACCCGTTAAACGGGTATCAGGACTTAATTGAACCATTCCAAAAGGTAAGGTGACTCCTGGAAAAGTATGTCCGTGCCCACCAGTTCCAATAAACGGATTTACCAATTCATAGGCTGATTTTTCACTAAATTTTTCAGTTGATTCCTTTTTACAAGAAATAAAAATGAAACCTATAAAAATCAGAACATATAAATTAGATTTCATATTATTTATGAATTTGATTTAATATAGGAATTACTTTTTCTGGCAAAGTAAAAAATATAGAAATAACAAAGCACCATTAAAAGTAAAGCTGGTTTAAAATCAAATTGATCTGTAAAATAGCCATAAAGTGGAGGTATAATTGCTCCACCAACAATTGCAGTACACAAAATACCTGAGGCCTGAGGTTTGTAATTTCCTAATCCGCTAAGTGAAAGTGTGAATATAGTTGGAAACATAATTGAGTTAAATAAACCAACCAATAATATAGAAAACATAGCCACCAAACCATTTGTTAACATTGATATAGCTAATAATGAAATTGCCATCGTTGCAAAAAGTGCTAACACTTTAGCCGGAGCAATAATTTTAGTTAAATATGCTCCTATAAATCTGCCTATCATAGCACCAGACCAATAGAATATTACAAATGCAGCTACAATTGCTTTGCTATCTACATTCTCTAAATCTTGTTGAATGATACTTTCTGAAATAGTTCTCATCCATTGCGTATTTTTAATTACTTCGGCTAAATTCATATCTAAAAAGTAATTTACTAAATAGCTTCCTATCGCAACTTCAGCACCAACATATAAAAAGATACCTAAAGCACCCATTTTTAGAACTTTGTGTTTTAATGCTGCTCCATATCCAAAACCTTCCTTTTTCTTTAAAATATTAGGCAATTTTATAAATGAAACAATAAAAGCTAATAATAATAAAGAGACAGCCAATACTAAAAATGGATTTTGAACCGCTGATGCTTCACTAATAAGATAAGCTTCTTTTACGGTATCAGATAATGAGTCTATGTTCGCTTTACTTTTTATGGAATCACTTAGTAAAAACATAGCTCCAAAAGCTGGCGCAATTGCTGTTCCTAATGAATTAAAAGCTTGAGATAAATTTAATCTACTTGAAGCTGTTTCTTCAGAGCCCAACACAGCAACATACGGATTTGCAGCAACTTGTAGAACAGTCATTCCACCAGCTAATACAAAATATCCAAGTAAAAATAAAGGAAACATTCTTAGAGATGCCGCAGGATAAAATAACAAACATCCAACGCCCATAATTCCTAAGCCTAATAAAATTCCTTTTTTATAGCCAATTTTAGATAAAATATATCCTGAAGGAATTGAAAGTAAACCATAAGCCATGAAAAATGCAAATTGCACCAAACCTGCTTGAAAGAAGGTTAATTCAAAAACTTCTCTTAGTCTGGGAATTAAAGAATCTACTAGAACGGTGATAAATCCCCACATGAAAAATAGAGACGTTAATATAATAAATGCTTTGTTGTATTTCTTTGTTGTGTCCAATGGTTTAGGTTTAAAAAATGAAGATTGAAAGGTATAAAAAAATAGCCTTATTTATAATATTAAAATTGACTAAAAATTAACAAAACTATATACTATATTTGCACCGCAAAAATTTTTTAATATGAAGGCAGGAATTGTAGGATTACCAAATGTAGGAAAATCAACATTATTTAATTGTTTATCAAATGCAAAGGCGCAAAGTGCAAACTTTCCTTTTTGCACTATTGAACCAAATATTGGTGTTGTAAACGTACCAGATAGTAGAGTTGCAAAATTAGAAGAATTAGTAAAACCAGAGCGTGTGCAAATGGCAACAGTTGATATTGTTGATATTGCTGGTTTAGTGCGTGGAGCAAGTAAAGGTGAAGGTTTAGGGAATCAGTTTTTAGCAAATATTCGTGAAACCGATGCTATTATTCATGTAATTCGTTGTTTTGATAACGATAATATTATACATGTTGATACTACCATTGATCCTATTAGAGATAAAGAAACCATTGATTTTGAATTGCAGTTAAAAGATTTAGAAACGTTAGATAAAAAACTTGAAAAAGTTAAAAAAACGGCTAGAACTGGGAATAAAGAAGCTCAAAAAGAGCTAGAGGTTTTAGAAAAAGTAAAAAAAGGATTAGAAGCAGCAGTTTCAGTTAGAGCTATTGAATTAACAACTGAAGAGCGTGAAGAATATATAACACCAACAAAGTTTATAACAGACAAGCCGGTATTGTATGTTTGTAATGTTGATGAAAATTCAGCTGTAAATGGGAATGACTATGTAAATGCTGTAAAAGAAGCCGTAAAGGATGAAAATGCAGAGGTGATAATTTTAGCTGTAGGTACAGAGGCGGATATTACAGAGTTAGAAACTTTTGAAGAACGTCAATTATTTTTAGAAGATTTAGGTTTAAGTGAACCTGGAGCATCGGTTTTAATTAGAGCAGCTTACAAATTATTAAAACAACAAACGTATTTTACAGCTGGAGTGAAAGAAGTACGTGCGTGGACAATTAATATTGGTGATTCAGCACCACAAGCAGCAGGAGTTATTCATACTGATTTTGAAAAAGGATTTATTAGAGCTGAAGTTATTGCTTATGAAGATTTTGTAAAATATGGAAGCGAAGCTAAAGTAAAAGAAGCCGGAAAAATGAAAGTTGAAGGAAAAGAATATATCGTAAAAGATGGAGATGTAATGCATTTTAGATTTAATGTATAACACGTATTTTATATAAAATTAAAGAGGCTGTCTAAAAAGTGAATGAAATTTGTTTTGTCAAACTGAGCTTGTCGAAGTTGATTATCAAATAGTTTAAATATTTCGACAAGCTCAATATGACAAAAAATCGCCTTTTTAAAGGCAATTTTTTTTTTGGAAATATTTAAAAATTAGTTATTTCCATTGCTCTCTAATCCAAAATAGTAATTACCAGTTACTGTTGAATTTGTAATATTTGCTGCGGCTAGCGGTGAAACTCCAAAGCTAATGTCAACAGTATAAAAGTCAGTATCAATATTTGCAGACCTTGTTGATATAAAATAAGTGTCTTCATCACAACTTAAAGTTGTACTATAATAGTCAGGAACAAATGTTGGTATAAAATTATTTAAATTTGCTGAGGTGCTACTTATTAATAAAGAAATAGGATCAATTTCAACAATAAATAAAGATGGCCCCGAATATGAATACTGAATGGCATTCAATTTACCAATAGTATCATTATATTCTAAACCATAATATTCATAAAAGGCACCAGGTAAAGGAGTTGTAAAAAAACTAGTACCACTAGTTAAATCAAAACGGAATATATCATTTCCAGATACTACATAAACCATATCATTATGATCTGTTGCAACAGAAAGAAGCTGTAAAAACAATACTTCCATACCTAAAGTTACCGTATAACTAGCAATTGTCATAGTAGGAGTAGTAGCTACAGATCCTGTATTAATATTAAGTACTTCAAATAAACCAACAGTTCCAGTTGCAAAAGGAGTTCCTGTTACGTTTACACCAATCATATAATAGTTAGCTAAAGCACTTATATAGGTAATTCCATTATATTTCCAGTTGATAACATCTCCTGTTAAAACAACATTATTAAATGTAGCATTTGAATTAATATTAATAAATTCCATACTATGATAGTTGTAATAATGGTAACTTTCATTGTCATAATTATAAGTTGAAGTACTTGAATTAGAAATAGCAACTCCTAAACCTCCTGGAACAACGGTACCTGTTGCAGCCCAAGCAAGCGTTTCGTCAGCCCCATTAGAATTTAAATCTGTAAGTCCAGTATAAGGATCGGTAGTTGATAACGAATAAATTTGAGCATTATCACAAACATTTGGTGCTGGAGTAGCTGGGTCATCAGCTTCACAACTTAAAAAAAGAATACTTAAAAAAAAGAATACGGATATTTTAATAATTGAATTTTTCATAATAAATAATTTTAGTTTATATATCTATATATACCAGTTGTTAGTTTTTTGTTACCCTATTTGTATAAAATATTTTATAAAAAGTCTGTTAATAACTATTTTAACTGACTTTTTTTTATATTATATCTCAAAATAGTACTTTAGCAACTCTTCAAGAATTTTATAGAATTTAATGGCTGAACAAACAAATTATACGGAGGATAATATCCGATCACTCGACTGGAAAGAGCATATTAGAATGCGTCCTGGAATGTACATTGGTAAATTAGGAGATGGTTCATCACCTGATGACGGTATTTACATTCTTATAAAAGAAGTATTAGACAACTCAATTGACGAGTATGTGATGGGAGCTGGAAAAACCATTGAAGTTTCTGTAAAAGAAGAAACGGTGATAGTTCGGGATTATGGTCGAGGAATTCCATTAGGGAAAGTTGTTGATGTTGTTTCTAAAATGAATACCGGTGGAAAATATGATTCTAAGGCATTTAAGAAATCTGTAGGTTTAAATGGCGTTGGTACAAAAGCAGTAAATGCGTTGTCGTCTTATTTTAGAGTACAATCTATTCGTGATAACCAAACGGCATTTGCAGAGTTTTCAGCAGGAAATATTACATTAGAAGAAAAAGCACACGAATCAACACAGCGTAAAGGGACAAAAGTAACCTTCGTTCCAGACAAAGAAATTTTTTCAAAATTCAAATATAGAAATGAATACATTGTAAAAATGATTAAAAACTATGTGTACTTAAACACAGGTTTAACGATTATTTTTAACGGTGAAAAATATTTTTCAGAAAACGGTTTAAGAGATTTATTGGATGAAAATATTGATGAAGAATCAAAACTATTTCCAATAATTCATTTATTAGGAAATGATATAGAAGTTGCAATAACCTATAGTAAAGCACAATATAGTGAAGAATACCACTCCTTTGTAAATGGGCAACATACCACGCAAGGAGGAACACATCAAAATGCTTTTAGAGAGGCCATTGTAAAAACTATACGAGAGTATTTTGGTAAAAATTATGAAGCTTCTGATATTCGTAAATCCATTGTTTCTGCAGTAAGTGTAAAGGTAATGGAGCCTATTTTTGAAAGTCAAACAAAAACAAAATTGGGTTCAACTGAAATGGGTGATGGTTTACCTACAGTTCGTACTTATATCACTGATTTTGTGAAAACGAAATTAGATAATTACCTTCATAAAAATCCAAACGTTGCGGAGAAAATTCAAAAGAAAATTCTTCAAGCTGAAAAAGAACGAAATGACTTATCTGGAATTAGAAAATTAGCACGTGAACGAGCTAAAAAAGCAAGTGTACACAATAAAAAATTACGTGATTGCAGAGTTCATTTTAATGATTTAAAGAAAGAGAATCGTTTAGAAAGCACCTTGTTTATTACCGAGGGAGATTCAGCAAGTGGTTCTATTACCAAATCTAGAAATGTAAATACACAAGCGGTATTTAGTTTACGTGGTAAACCACTGAATTCATATGGAATGAACAAAAAAATTGTGTATGAAAATGAAGAATTTAATCTCCTGCAAGCAGCTTTAAATATTGAAGATGGTTTGGAAGAATTACGTTATAATAACATTGTAATTGCTACTGATGCGGATGTTGATGGAATGCACATTCGTTTGTTATTAATTACTTTTTTTCTTCAATTTTTCCCTGAATTAATTAAAGAAGGTCATTTATATATTTTAGACACGCCTTTGTTTAGAGTGCGTGATAAAAAACAAACTTTTTATTGTTATTCTCAAGAAGAAAAACATGATGCGATGAATACATTAAAAGGCAAGCCTGAAATAACTCGATTTAAAGGATTAGGTGAAATTTCTCCTGATGAATTTGTACATTTTATTGGTGATGATATTCGTTTAGACCCTGTTATGCTTGATAAAGAAATGCCAATTGATAAAATGTTGGAGTTTTATATGGGAAAAAACACACCAGATAGGCAAAAATTTATCATCAGAAATTTAAAAGTTGAATTAGATATATTAGATACTATAGAAGAATAGATTTACAATTAAAAATTTTAGATGCATTCCTGCGATAGCTGGAATTCATCACTTGAATAAAAGTAATATAGATTTATGATTTCTAAGGAATTACAAGTGAATTAAATGGAAGAAAATAACGAACATTTGAACGATCAAATTAACGAAGAATTTGGGAACCAAGAAACCATTACCAAGGTAACGGGAATGTATAAAGAATGGTTTTTAGATTATGCTTCATATGTAATTTTAGAGCGTGCAGTTCCAGGTATTAGAGATGGTTTTAAACCTGTTCAGCGTAGAATTTTGCATTCTATGAAAGATTTGGATGATGGTCGTTACAATAAAGTAGCAAATATTGTTGGACATACTATGCAATATCATCCTCACGGAGATGCTTCAATTGCTGATGCAATGGTTCAAATTGGACAAAAGGAATTGCTAATTGACATGCAAGGGAACTGGGGAAATATTTTAACTGGTGACCGTGCGGCAGCTTCTCGTTATATTGAAGCACGTTTGTCAAAATTTGCCTTAGATGTTGTTTTCAATCCAAAAACTACAGAATGGCAATCTTCTTATGATGGTAGAAGAAAAGAACCAATAGATTTACCTGTAAAGTTCCCGATGTTGCTAGCGCAAGGTGCTGAAGGTATTGCTGTTGGACTTTCAACAAAAATATTACCACACAATTTTAATGAATTAATAGATGCTTCCATAAAACATTTAAGAGGAAAGAGTTTTACATTAATTCCAGATTTTTTAACTGGTGGAATTGCTGATGTTTCTAATTATAATGATGGTAAACGTGGAGGTAAAATTAGAGTGAGAGCAAAAATCTCTCAACTTGATAAAAAAACCTTGGTAATTAATGAAATTCCTTTTGGAACTACAACATCAAGTTTAATAGATTCTATTTTAAAAGCCAATGAAAAAGGTACCATAAAGATTAAACAAATAGAAGATAATACAGCCGCAAATGTTGAAATATTAGTGCATTTACCTTCTGGTATTTCACCCGATAAAACAATTGATGCGTTGTTTGCTTTCACAAGTTGCGAAAATCCAATTTCGCCTTTATGTTGTGTTATTGAAGATAATAAGCCTGTATTTATTGGAGTTTCTGAAATATTAAGATTGTCTACAGATTTGACGGTTGAATTATTAAAACAAGAGCTTGAAATTCAGTTAAATGAATTGGAAGAGCAATGGCATTTTGCGTCTTTAGAACGTATCTTTATTGAAAACAGAATTTACCGTGATATTGAAGAAGAAGAAACTTGGGCTGGTGTAATTAAAGCAATTGATAAAGGATTACAGCCACATATTAAACATTTAAAACGCGCTATAACTGAAGAAGATATTGTTCGTTTAACAGAAATTCGAATTAAAAAAATATCAAAGTTTGATATTGATAAAGCAAAGCAATTTATTGAAAGTCTGGAAGATAAAATTGCAGAAGTAAAAAATTATTTAGCAAATTTAGTAGATTTTGCAATTGACTATTTTAAGAAATTAAAAACTAAATACGGCAAGGGAAAAGAACGAAAAACTGAAATTCGTTTGTTTGATGATATTGTAGCTACAAAAGTTGTAATGCGAAATACAAAGCTCTATGTAAATAGGGAAGAAGGTTTTGTAGGAACTTCTTTAAAACGTGATGAATATGTAGATGATTGTGCAGATATTGATAATGTAATTGTGTTTAGAAAAGATGGTGTTATGCTCATTACAAAAGTAGATGCTAAAACGTTTGTAGGAAAAGATATTATTCATATTGCAGTATTTAAAAAGAATGACAAGCGCACTGTTTATAATATGATTTATAGTGATGGTAGAAGCGGGCCAAATTATATGAAACGTTTTAATGTTACCAGTGTAACTCGCGATAAGGAATATGACTTAACAGCAGGTAACAAAGCTTCTGTAGTACGTTACTTTACCGCAAATCCTAATGGTGAAGCTGAAACTATTACTGTTAATTTGCGCGCAGTTGGAGGTGTGAAAAAACTGAAATGGGATATTGATTTTTCTGATTTAGCAATAAAAGGAAGAAGTTCAAAAGGAAACATAGTTTCTAAATATGCCATTAAAAAAATTGAATTAAAATCGGAAGGAGTTTCTACGTTAAAACCGCGAAAAATTTGGTTTGACGAAACAGTTCAACGTTTAAATGTTGATGATAGAGGTGAATTATTAGGTGAATTTAGAGGTGAAGATAGATTGCTGATTATCAGTCAGAAAGGGATTGTAAAAACGATAAAACCAGAATTAACTACCCATTTTGATGCTCATATGATTGTGTTGGAAAAGTGGGTTCCTGAAAAACCGATATCAGTTATTTATTTTGATGGTGATAAAGAAAAGTATTTCATAAAACGTTTTATGATTGACAATCCGAATAAAGAAGAAAGCTTTATTTCTGAACACCCAAAGTCTCAATTAGAAATTGTAACAACAGATTACAGACCAATGGCTGAAGTTGTATTTTCAAAACGAAGTATAGAACCTATTGAGGTGAATTTTGAAGAGTTTATTGCAATAAAGGGAATTAAAGCGCTTGGAAATCAATTAACTACTGATAAAATTAAACAAGTAAATATGCTATTGCCATTGCCTTATGAACCTTCTAAAATAGAAGATGTAGAAGTTAATGATGAAGAAGTAATAGATAGTGATGAGATAGCATTAGATGATAAAACAGCTGGTAAGAATGATGACGGACAAACGGCGTTGTTTTAAATAGTTGAATATGTATAGCTTTTCATACTGCTAATTTAAAATTAGTTATTGATAACTTTTACTTTTAAAAGGAATTTCTTTATAACCAGTTATCTGGTTAATTAGTATGGTTGCTGCAAAAAAGTAATTACAAAGTAAATTGGTAAATTTTGGAAGAATATTAGGAATTTCTTTGTGTTCTTCATTATGTAATTTTACCATTAAGCGAATGACTTGTTTTGACATGGAAGAGCATTTATTTAAAATTCCTACAGGTGAAACCCCTCCCGGTAATACAAAACCTGAAATAGATTTTTGGGTAATAGATTTTATATTTCTATAATTTTCAAGTAGTTGCAGGTGGTCTTCTTCAGTAATTGCAAGTGTGCCTCTAATAGAACCGTTGAGATGATAACACAGCGGCAATAGCCAATTTAATTCATCTTCTAGGGATTTTAAGTCGTTATTATTAGGGTAATCAAGTTTTAAAATACTTAGGTCATTAATAGCCCAACCTACCATTCTTGTTAAATCATCGGTTACTATTTCATAGTCACACAATAATGAATCTTCATAAATAAAGGGATAACATAACTCATCTATGGTTGATTTTGGGTACAATTTTCTCATAATTTAAAGGCGTTTAAAATGTTTTTTTTGACTAATTAAATTTTTTAAAAAATGTAAAATTGTAGTCAGGAAGTAATTCAGGATGTGCAATTTTTATAATATCTTTCAACACTAGATCAGGTCTGGTAGGTGATAATTCAAAATAAATGATGCCTCCTGTTTCACCCTTTGTATTCATATATGAGTACACTTCACTTGATTGAAATGCTTTAAATTCTGAATAAACTGCATTAGCTTCCCTTAAATTATTTAAAGAAGTATGAAAACTTGGTGAAACCCATATTTCAGCATCTTTTCCTTTTAAAAATACGTTTTCAATATTAAGAGATAAACTTCCTTTCCCTTTAGAGTCACTCCATAAATAGTTTGTGTTTGCATCTTTAAAAAAAACAGCAGCAAAACTTTCTCCAGCAGGTAAATTCCAAATATCTTTAAAAAGTCCGCCTGATAGTATTGTAGGTTTATTATGAGCTTTAGATGCAATATTTTTCGCTTCCAAATAATCTTTTTCAATCTTGTTAAAAATACTATCAGCGAGTTTTTCTTTTTCAAACAATACTCCAAATAATTTAATCCACTCTGCACGTCCTAGCGGAGTTTCTTCTAGCCAATCGCCATTTAGCAATATAGGGATTCCAAATTTTTCAATAACCTCAAACATTTTATTATTGCTATTCATTGAAAATCCAATCACTACATCGGGTTTTAAATCTAACAATAACTCAGTATTTATATTTTCTTCGTGCCCTAATTCTTTAATTTGTCCTTTAGAAATTAAGCTCCTTGTTTTTTCTGAAGAAACAAAATTAGTGTTTGGAAAACCAACTAAGTTGGCTTCAACACTTAACAATTCTAACATTGGAATATGTGTGGTACTGGTAACTACAATTGTTTTTATAGGCGTTTGAATAGTATTTAAATTAGTTGTTGTTTTTGAATGCGTCAATATAAATTCAAAAGTTTCTTTAGAATCTTGATAAGGCGCTTTTATGGTTACTTTTGTGTAGTCTTTAAAATGTTGAATATCAAAACCTTTTGCGTATTTAATTTTGTTTTCTGAACCAATTTTTACTTCAGAAGAAAGCTTTTCAGGGACATTTTTACAAGAAAATAAGAGTGTTAAAAATAGTAAGGCTAAAATTTGGGTGACTATAAACTTCATTTTAATTAATTTTTGGCAAATGTACTATTTTAGAAATTTAATTAGAATAAATGATCCTAATTTGACTAAATTAATTACTTTTGCCGAAGATTATGGTTCTTATATATGCTTAATAATATATAAGTGAAAAGGGAAGTTGGTTAAAATCCAACGCTGTACCCGCAACTGTATGCTTAGTCGAATTTATTCGATGATTGTTATTAAACTTTTGCCACTGTTCTAAATGAATGGGAAGGTAAATAACAATACGCAAGCCAGGAGACCTGCCAGAAATCTTATTAATTAAAACTTTCGGGAGAAAAGTGAATTAACTATGATACAGTTTAGCAGATTTTTGTTTTTTTTATCTATTTTTTTTGTAGGCACGAATTCGTATGCTCAAAAAGATTCAATTATTTCATTGGATGTTATTAATTTACAAACCATAAAATTAAATAAACATTCAAAAGGTTATAAAGTAGTAGCTATTAGTGATTCAATAATTCAACATAATACAGAATCATTTTCTTCTTTATTGCGATTTAACTCGCCTATTTATATGAAAGAATATGGAGCAGGAGGGACTAGTTCAGCAAGTTTTAGAGGTACAAGTGCTTCAAATACAGCCGTAATTTGGAATGGAATTAATATCAATTCAATTAATAATGGTCAAACCGGATTTAATTCTTTGAATGTTGGTTTGTTTGATAATATTAATGTAAGAAGTGGTGGTGGAAGTATTGAATTTGGCTCTGGAGCCATTGGTGGTACTGTTCATTTAAATGATGAATTAAAATTTGGAGATTATATTAAAAATCAATTAGTTGTATCTGCAGGTAGTTTTGAAACCTATCATAATTTATATAAATTTTCTTTTGGTAGTGAAACTACAGCTATAAAAGTTGGATTGTCTTATAATGAATCTGAAAATAATTACAAGTGGTTAGGTTATAATTTAAGAAACGAAAATGGTGCCTATTATAATACCGATTTTAGTTTTAGTATCGCTCAAAAATTATCAGATTTTAGTAAAATTAGTTTCTATACTTCTAAATATAATGGTAATAGGCAGTTTTCCGGTCAATTACCAAATCCCTCAGCAGCAAAAGAAAAATATAAAGACTTTA
>NZ_CALAEQ010000182.1 GCF_937891065.1 uncultured Lutibacter sp.
AAGCAGATTTTGATAGTGTAATTGAAGTGAATTTAAAATCGGTTTTTAATTTAACAAAGGCGGTAATAAGACCTATGATGAAACAAAGATCAGGTTCTATTATAAATATGAGTTCAGTTGTTGGATTAAAAGGAAATGCAGGTCAAGCCAATTATGCAGCATCAAAAGCCGGAATTATTGGATTTTCTAAGTCTGTAGCGTTAGAATTAGGTTCAAGAAATATTAGAAGCAACGTTATTGCACCAGGATTTATAGAAACAGAAATGACTGCTGTTTTACCAGAAGAAACAGTAAAAGAATGGACAAACGCTATTCCTTTAAAACGTGGTGGAACACCAGAAGATGTTGCTAATGCTTGTGTGTTTTTAGCGTCTGACATGAGTTCATATATTACTGGGCAAACTTTAAGTGTTGATGGAGGTATGTTAACCTAAATTTTACAGTGACAAATTAAAATGGAAACTGAAACATTGTTATTTATACTAATAGCTGTATTTGCTGCTTTATTGATAGCTATATTTCAGTATGTTTTTAAAAATAAAGAGAAAGGCCAATTAAAATATTGGCTTTCTTTTTTAAGGTTTTTAACCTATTTTTCCATTTTTTTATTAATTATTAATCCTTCAATAAAAAAAATAACAACTGAAATTGTAAAACCTAAATTAGTTGTTGCCGTTGATAATTCAACTTCAATTAAATACATTTCTCAAAACACGGCAATTGAAAATTTAGTTAACTTATTTAAAAATAATGTAGGTTTAAATGATAAATATTCCATTGAATATTATAGTTTTGGAAAAAATGTTACTGTTTTAGATTCATTGAAATTTAATGAAAATCAGACAAATATATCTTTACCTTTTGAAGAGTTTTCTAAATTATATAAAACAGAAAGTACTCCGGTTGTTGTAATTACAGATGGAAACCAAACTGTTGGAAATAACGTTGAGTTTATAAATTATAAAAGTCCTATTTTTCCATTTATAATTGGTGATACAACTGTTTTTGAAGATATTTATATACATCAGTTAAACGTAAATAAGTTTACCAATATAAATAATAAATTTCCCGTTGAGATATTTATAAATTATGTTGGAACAAATTCAATTTCCAAAAAATTAAACATTTTTCATAAAGGTAAAATTGTGCATAGTAAAGTGCTTCAATTTTCAAAAACTTCAGCTATAAAAACGGAATCTTTCTTTTTAACTGCGGAAGAGAATGGGATACAGTATTATACTGCAAAAATTTCAGCATTGGAGAATGAAAAAAATACAATAAATAATTCAAAAAGTTTTAGTGTAAATGTTATCGAAGAAAAATCTAAAATTTTAATTTTAACTTCAATAGTGCATCCAGATTTAGGAATGCTAAAAAAATCTATTGAAAGTAATCAACAGCGATTAGTTACTATTTCAAATATTAAAGACTTTAAAGGTGATTTGTCTGATTATCAATTAATTATATTAAATCAACCTTCAAATAAATTTAAAGCTGCTTTTGAAACTATTAATGACAAAAAACAGAATTATTTAATAATTTCAGGGTTGAGTACAGATTGGAATTTTTTAAATAAGATTCAGAATAATTTTTCAAAAAATGTAATTCGTCAGACAGAAAATTACCTTCCTGTATTTAATTCAAATTACGCTAGTTTTTTAAGTGATGCTATTGAATTTTCAAATTTTGCTCCTCTAGAAGATCAATTTGGAGATGTTAGTTTTTCTATTCCTTATCAAGCGTTATTATTTCAACAAATTGGAACCATTAAAACTGAAAAACCTTTATTAGCAACGTTTGAAAACAACAATCAACGAGGTGCTATTTTATTAGGAGAAAATACTTGGAGATGGAGAATGAATAGTTTTACAGATAGTAAAACCTTTGAAGTTTTTGATGGATTTATTTCTAATTTAATTCAATATTTAACTTCAAATGAAAAGAATAAGCGATTATCTGTTTATGTAGACCCTATTTATTACGCAAATGAAATGCTACAAATCTCAGCCATTTATTTAGATAAGAACTTTAATTTTGATGCGAGATCAAAACTTTGGTTGTCAGTTTCAAGCAAGACAACTAATTTCTCAAAAAATATACCTTTTGCAGCTTTGAAGAGTAAATTTTTAGTCGAATTATCAAACCTCCCTTCGGATGAATATAGTTATTCAGTTGCTGTTGAAAATCAAATTTTATCAGAAAAAGGAAGTTTTAAAATACTACCTTTTGAAATTGAACAGCAGTTTACAAATGCGAATCATAAACCATTAAAAATACTAGCAGCTAAGACAAATGGTTATGTTCACTATTCTAATGAAGAAGCTAAGCTTATTAAAAATTTGACTTTAGACCCGCGTTTTAAAAGTATTCAGAAAGCTAAAACGGTTAAAACTCCTTTAATAAATTGGAAATGGATTTTAGGACTTATTCTACTTTCTTTAAGTACAGAATGGTTTGTGCGTAAGTATTTCGGAAAAATTTAAAAGCATTCTAAAATTTACTTCATAAGTAAAAATTATAATTAAATTGAAAAATATGATTATATAAATCATTTTAATTTTTTAGAATACACAATATTTGTCTAAATATGTTTAATTCCATTTTTTGTTAATGAATAAGATTCTTGTAATCATATTATCTTTTACAATTTTATTTCAAAGTTTTAACCTTGATTTTTCTGATATTGGTAAAATTCCTACACTAGTAAATCATGTAGTTTGCCATTTTGAATCAGGTGATAGCTTTTCTGATTTTATCGCAATGCATTATGGCAGCGAGATAAATATGCATAAAAATGAACATAATGAACATAAAGAATTACCGTTCAAACATAAACACATAGAAGCTCAGTTTCAATATGTTTGTGCACTTTTTTCAAATGATATTTTTACTTCTTTCAATGAATTAGCTTTCGCAGAGAACAAATTTGCCTACAATGAACCTACTTCCAATTCATTTGTAAATAGCTTTTCTCAACCACCACAAAAGTAACATAGTACAATTTTTTTTATAATTAAATTTGAGAAGCATTAAACTGTTTCTCAATAATATACATTATTAACTAAATAAATTATGTTACAAAAAATCATTAAGGTCAGTATTGAAAATAAATTGATTATTTTATTAATTACAGCTGCAATTTTTGGATTTGGATTGTTTTCATTAACGCAAATACCAATTGGTGCTGTGCCTGATATTACCAATAATCAAGTTCAGGTAATTACAACTTCAAGAAATTTATCTACGCAAGATGTAGAACAATTTATAACTTATCCTGTAGAGTTAGAAATGGCGAATTTACCAGGAGTTCAGGAAATTAGATCAATTTCAAAATTTGGTTTATCGGTGGTTACTATTGTTTTTGACGATGCTATAGGAACCTATTTACCAAGGCAATTAATTGCTGAAAAAATAAAAACAGCCGCTGAAAAAATTCCTGAAGGATTCGGGACTCCAGAAATGGGACCAATTACTACTGGTTTAGGGGAGATTTATCAATATATATTAGATACAAAACCTGGATTTAAAGATAAATATTCTCCAATGGAACTTAGAACCCTGCAAGATTGGGTTGTAAAACGTCAACTTTCAGGAATACCAGGTGTTGTAGAAGTCAATACTTGGGGTGGATTTTTAAAGCAATATGAAGTTGCAATAAATCCTGAGAAATTAAAATCAATGAATATTAAGGCTACTCAAATTATTGATGCTTTAGAAATGAATAACAGTGTTGCAGGTGGTGGTTATATTGAAAAAACCAATGAGAGTTTCTTTGTTCGCGGTGAAGGAATGATAAAATCTATAGAAGACATTGAAAATATTGTTATAAAAAATATTGATGGAATTCCAATTTTAATAAAACACGTTGCAGAAGTTAATTTCGGTTTTGCTAACAGATTTGGAGCTATTACAGGAAATGGTGAAGGAGAAAAGGTTTTAGGACAAGTAATGATGCTTAAAGACGGCGATTCAAACAAAGTTATTGAAGCTGTAAAAGAGCGTGTAGCTGAAATTCAAAAAACATTACCCGAAGGAGTTTTTATAAATGGTTTTTTAGAGCGAAGTGAATTAATTGGTAAAACAACATTTACAATTGCTGAAAATTTAATTTTAGGTGTACTCATCGTAATTTTTGTAGTGATACTCTTATTAGGAAGTTTCCGCTCTGGTTTGGTTGTAGCTTCGGTAATTCCTTTGTCATTACTGTTTACATTATCTATGATGTACATTTTTGGTGTTGATGCTAACTTAATGAGTTTAGGAGCCATAGATTTTGGTATTATTATAGATGGTGCTGTAATTATTGTTGAGTTTATAGCCTTTAAAATTACGAGTAATAGAACTGAATTAATGCAGTTGTCAGAAAGTGAGAGACAAGAAAGTATTGATGAGATTACTTATAAGAGTAGTTCTAAGATGATGACATCGGCTGTATTTGGACAATTGATAATTTTAATTGTATTTATCCCAATTTTGTCATTAAGTGGTGTTGAAGGTAAAATGTTTAAGCCTATGGCATTAGCATTTAGTTTTGCTTTAATTGGCGCTATGTTTTTATGCTTTACGTATGTTCCTGTAATTGCATCTATCTTTTTAAAGCCTGAAAAAGTTTCTAAAAATAACATCTCACAGCGTTTAATGAACTTCTTTTTAAGTTTATATGAACCAACAATTAAATGGGCATTAAATCATAAAAATACAGTTATTATCTCATCAGTAGCTTTGCTAATAGCAACGGCTGTTCTTTTTTCAAGAATGGGAGGTGAGTTTATACCAACGTTAGATGAGGGAGATTTTGTGATTCAACCAGTTTTAAAAACAGGAACATCACTTACAAAAACTACTGAAATCACAACCCAGATAGAGCAAATATTATTAGATAACTTTCCTGAAGTAGATCAAGTAGTTTCACGTATTGGTGCTGCTGAAGTTCCTACGGATCCAATGTCTATGGAAGAAAGTGATGTGATTATTAAATTAAAACCAAAAGGAGAATGGGTTTCTGCAGATTCAAAAGATGAATTAGCCGATAAGTTTAAAGAAAAACTATCCATTATCCCTGGAGTAGATTTTGAGTTTACACAACCAATTGAAATGCGTTTTAATGAATTAATTACAGGTGTTAGGGCAGATGTTGCTATCAAAATATTTGGAGACGATTTAGCAATTTTAGCTAAAAAAGCTGATGAGATTAAATCTAAAATTGCAAATGTTGAAGGTGCAGCAGATATAATTGTTGAAAAAATAGATGGCTTGCCACAAATGACTGTTACTTATAATAGAAAAAAAGTAGCACGTTATGGATTAAATATTCAAAATTTAAATCAAGTAGTATCAATGGCATTCGCTGGGCAAACAGTAGGAAATGTTTTTGAAGGTGAGCGCAGATTTGATTTGGTAGTACGCTTACAAACTGAATACAGAAAAAACATTGACAATCTTAAAAATTTATATGTGGATACTCCTTCTGGAAATAAAATCCCATTGCATGAATTAGCAACTATTGAATATACAAAAGGTCCAGCAAAAATATCAAGAGACGATACTAAAAGACGTATTGTTATTGGTGTGAATGTTAGAAACAGAGATATGGAATCGGTTGTAAAAGATGTTCAAGATATTATAGAAAGCCAAGTAAAATTACCAGTTGGGTACACGGTTTCCTATGGCGGACAATTTGAAAATTTAAACAGTGCAAAAGCACGTTTAAAAGTTGCTGTTCCAATCGCTTTATTATTGATTTTTATATTGTTACACTTTGCATTTAAATCTATAAAAGAAGCATTAATGGTGTTTTCAGCAATTCCTTTATCAGCTGTTGGTGGTGTTCTTTTTCTGTGGTTACGAGGTTTGCCATTTAGTATTTCTGCGGGTGTAGGATTTATAGCACTTTTTGGTATTGCAGTATTAAATGGTATTGTATTGATTGAACATTTAAAAGAACTTAAAGAAAGAGGTATGGACAACGTTTATGAAAGAATATTATTAGGAACAAAAGAACGACTGCGTCCAGTTATTTTAACTGCAGCTGCAGCTGCTTTAGGATTTTTACCTATGGCAATATCAACCAATGCAGGAGCTGAAGTTCAAAGACCGTTAGCTACAGTTGTAATTGGAGGTTTAATAACAGCAACCATTTTAACATTAGTAGTTTTACCTGTATTATATGCGATTTTTGATACTAAAGAATTTAAAATAAAAAAGAAAAATAAATTCAAACCTACTATTATATTATTATTTCTTTTAGCCCCAGTTGCTGGTTTTTCACAAGAAAAAACAATTTCTATTGATGAAGCTATTTCCATTGCAATTGATAACAATGTACAGCTAAATATAAAGCAATTAGAAATAGACAGAAGTGATAAACTGATAAATAGTGCTTTTGAAATTGATAAAACAAAAATTTATTATAGCAATGACAAAACTAATTTAGGAGTTGATGGTGAACCGCTAGAAACCTATGGAATAGATCAGACTGTTGAATTTCCTTCGGTGTATTTTGCTAAAAAAAAGGTAAATAAAATCAATTCAAATTTAAGTGAATTAAACTATCAATTAGCAAAAGATAATTTGATTAAAAATGTTTCAAAAGCATATACTAATATTGTTTATTTAAATCAAAAAAAGGAACATTTGATTACTATAGATAGTTTGTACACGAACTTTTCAAGAGCTGCTCAACGAAAATTTGAATTGGGAGAGTCTAATTATTTAGAAATGATTACTTCACAATCTAAACATAAGCAATTTACAATGCAGTTAGAAAATCTTCATAATGATATAAATATAGCGTACGAGGAGTTTTATATCTTACTTCAATCTGAAGAAAAATTTATAATTTCAGAAACTGATTTATCAAAAATTGAAATTAATAATTTAGACTTAGAAAATCATTTAATCAATAGTTATTATACCGAAAACAGTAAGTTGTATAAAGCAAAAATAGGCGTTGAGAAACAACAATTATTGCCAGATTTACAATTCAATTATTTTAATAGTAAAGATTTGGCCACTAGTGTTTCTGTAAATAGTTTTCAGGCAGGTGTTTCAATCCCTCTATTTTTCTTTGGAAAATCTGCTAAAATTAGTGCAGCAAAAATTGAAGTGGATATAGCAAATGAATTGGTTATTGATACAAATTTACAGTTGAAATCTAAATATAAAAATTTGCTTGAGGAACTTAAAAAGAGTGAGGCACAACTAAATTATTTTACAGAAAGTGGTAAAAATTTAGCAACAGAAATTTTAAAAACAGCCACGTTAAGTTATAAAAATGGAGAAATTGATTTTTTTCAATACATACAAAGTATTGAAACTTCTAGTCAAGTAAAAATTGATCACCTCAATAACTTAAACAAATACAATCAAATTGCTTTAGAATTGAATTATTTAAACCTATAAATTGATACAAATGAAAACATATATAATAAAAAGTATAATTCTATTTTTAATAATAGGACTAACATCTTGTAATTCATCGAAACCAAGTGAAAAAGAAACTGAAACTTCAGCAATAAGTGAAAGTGTTATTAAAATTACAAAAGCTCAATTTGAAAATTCTAAAATGGAGCTTGGTAAAATATCTACACAACCTTTTATTGAAGGTATTAAAACAAACGGCTATATTGATGTTCCTCCTGCTTATAGAGCAAAAGTTAGCGCAATTATGGGTGGATTTATAAAAAAATCACCTTTATTAATAGGGGATAATGTAAAAAAAGGTCAATTACTTTTAACCATTGAAAACCCAGACTTTATTGAAATTCAGCAGAATTATGCTGAAATTTATGAGCAATTAACCTATTTAAAATCAGAAAATGAGCGTCAAAAAATACTATTTGACGAAAAAATTACATCTCAAAAAAATTACTTAAAAGCGGAAAGTAATTACAAAAGTGCGTTGGCTTTATCCAATGGTTTAGCTCAAAAATTGGAATTAATGAATATAAATACAGAAAATGTAAAAGCAGGTAAAATTGTATCAACCATTGGAATTTATGCCCCAATATCAGGTAGCATTACAGCTATTTTTACCAATGTTGGAGAGTTTAAGAGTTCTTCAGAGGTTTTATTAGAAATAATAAATGATGAACATAAACATTTAGAATTGGTTGTATTTGAAAAGGATATTTTAAATGTTAAAGAAGAACAATCAATACAATTCAGCATACCAGAATCTTCTTCAAAAAAGTACAATGCAGCTGTTCATTTAGTAGGTAAATCTATTGATGAAAATAGAACGGTAAAAGTTCATGGCCATGTAGAAGATGAAAATGAGCCATTTTTAGTAGGGATGTTTGTAGAAGCTGAAATTATTACGAATTCAATTCAGAAATCAGCTTTACCTGTAACTAGTATTCTTGAAGAAGATAATAACTATTATGTATTAGTTTTAAAAGATAAAAACAAGGATACTTATGAGTTTGAAAAAGTTAAAATAACCATTGGAACTAAAAATGAAGATTGGGTTGAAGTATTAGATACAAACTTAATTGAAAAGAATATATTAATAAAAGGCGCTTTTCTTCCTTTAGAGTAGCTTATCGTTAATTTATACTTAAAATGAGAATTATAATTAATTAATGAATTCTGTTTTGTATTTTTGAGGAAATTTAAAAATAAAAAAAATGAGCAATAACGGACAGTTACAATTACCAAAAACTTTAATGCCTATAATATTAATAGGTATTGTACTAGTTATCTTTTTATCTAAATCAACGGTAACTATTGATGCGGGTGAAGCAGGTGTATTATGGAAACGTTTTGATGGAGGTGTAGTAATAAATGAAGAACCTTTAGGTGAAGGTTTTCACATTGTAGCACCTTGGAATAGAGTGATAGTATATGAAGTACGTCAACAAGAATTATTTGAAAAAATGAAAGTACTTTCATCAAATGGTTTAGATATTATTTTAGAAACATCATCATGGTATATGCCAAGACCTGAAGATTTGGGTAAATTACATCAAGAAAAAGGAGAAAACTATTTAGAAAGAGTAATTAAGCCAACACTTCGTTCTGCGGCGCGTTCTGTTGTTGGACGTTATACTCCTGAGCAATTGTATGCAAGTAAAAGAGATGTAATTCAAAATGAAATTTATGATGAAGCTAAGAAAATTTTAGATGGTCAATATATTGAATTAAATGAAGTTTTAGTTAGAGATGTTACATTACCTGCAACTATTAAAGATGCTATTGAACGTAAATTAAAGCAAGAACAAGAATCATTAGAATACGAATTTAGATTGGTTACAGCTGCTAAGGAAGCTCAAAAACAAATAATTGAAGCTAAAGGTAAAGCAGATGCTAATAAAATTTTAAGTGCTTCTTTAACTGATAAAATTTTACAAGATAAAGGTATTGAAGCAACGTTAGAACTTGCAAAATCACCAAACAGTAAAATTGTTATTGTTGGTAGTGCTAAAGATGGTTTACCATTAATTTTAGGGAATCAATAAAAATTTATTACTAAAAAAAAGGCCACTAAATTTATTTAGTGGCCTTTTTTTTGACTCAATTTTACAATTAGAAATAAAAATAATGCTATTTATTATTTTTCTATTTCTTTAATTGTGCTACCATTTTTTATAGCTTTATGATTTTCATAACACAACAAGATCGCTTCAATTAACTGTAAATCGCTGGCTGATTTTATAAAGTAATCTGAGTAATTACATTCATTTAAAAGTTCTGTTAACTCTTGAGAATCCATATCTAAATACTCCATCATTAACTCTCTATTAAATTTACCTTCTAGCATTTCACGCAAGCTATCATCAGTACGAAGTTTTTTAAGTTTCTTTAATTGTTGTGGTTTTTTTCCAAACATACTATATACAAAATCTATTGGCTTAAATAAAGCATCAATAGGAGAGGTGTAACTTCTATCCGCTCTTGAACCAACTTCATAAGTTTGTTGTAAACCAACAATGTGTATACGTGCATATTTATCCTTAGGTACATTTTTTGCGTCAATTTCTAAAACCCCAACAAGTTTGTGAGATTTCACAACAACTTCTTCCATTTGCTCGGTTTTTTCGTGTAGTTCTATTACTAATTCATTTCCTTTTAATAAATCATTAGTAATTTTTAATTTAATAGATTGAAAACCTAGGTAAGAAACATAAATTGTATCATTTACCCTTGTTGCTAATTCAAATTTACCTTCATCATTAGCAATTGTACCAATAACTGAGTTTAAATTAAATAAATGTGCGCCATCTAATGGAGATTTGTCAAAATTATTTACAATTTGCCCTTTTAAAAAGATAGCCAAATCTAAATTATATATGGAATCGTTAACCTTTGGTTCTTGAGAGAATGCTTTAATTGAAATTAATAATAAAGCTATATAAAATATGTTTTTTACCATATGCAATTATACTAATTAATAATGATACTATTTGTTAAAGTAAACTAAAAATGTTTAATCAAAGGAATGCGATAGTTGCTTAAATTAAATATAAAAATAGATTTGTAACATAACCATTTTTATCATTATTATTTGGGTTTGTTTTTATAATTTCATTCATATTTTTATTTCTAAATTATACGAAGTGAATTTTTTAAATTTCATTATCAATAATTTAAGTGTTCATAAAACAACACATAAATATAGTAATTTTTAAATGCTGAAACCACTAATATTAAGTAATATATGAAACGTATGCATTATTTAATTGATGCAATAATTATAAAATAGTAGTAATGAATTAATAGGAACTAAAAATTTAAGTATTTTTGCCAATATGATAAAAGAGATTCAACTCCGGGTAAAAATTCAAGATGTAAATCATAAAGATATTTTAAAAAAACAAGCTTGTCGTTTTTTAGGAATTGATGAAAAAGAAGTTAATGCTATAAAAGTATTGCGTAAATCTATTGATGCAAGAAAACCTCAAATTATTTTCAATTATAAAATAGCTGTTTACATACAAGAAAATTTACCTGAAACTTCAGCATA
>NZ_CALAEQ010000183.1 GCF_937891065.1 uncultured Lutibacter sp.
AAATATATAAACTTAATTTTCTGAAATTTTACGATCCCCACTAAAATTGCGATACCCCACAAATTTTAATATTATTTTTTAACACCCCTTATTATAATTGTATAAAGCTTTATATGCTGTATTACATTTATTTTGCCTAAATGGTTGAATAATAGTATAGCTTCATAATAAGTTCAAGATACCTATGCCTTTATAGTAAGATTTTATAAACCATTAATTTAAACTATTTATTATGAAAAATTTATTTAAAATCCTATTAGGATTATTTTTAGTAACCGCTGCTATATCGTGTAGCAAAGATGATGCAACTGCGGTTGTTTCAGAAAGCCAAGATGTAGTATTTGATATTACAAACTTTGTGCCTCAAGTTGCAGGTAAAAATGTATTTGCAAAAGATAATGATGAGGTTAAACTACCAGAGTGTTCAGATGCGGAAGCTTCTTATGTTGAAATTATGATAGGTACTACTCCTTATACATTGCAATTAGTAACTTTAAATGATAAAACAGAAACCGAAGTTATAAAGTTAGCACCAGGAGATTATGATATAAAATCATTTATAGTATATGATGTTAATAATATTGCTATTTGGGCATCGCCTACGATGGGGAGTTATTATCAAGCTTTATGGAACTTAAAAGGAGTAAATGACCTTACTTTTACAGTTGATAAATTTGAAAAAAGAAGAATAGCTTTAGATGTACTTTGTTATAAGCCTTTTGATTATGAAAAATTTGGTTTTGCATGGTTTGCATATGCTAAAATAGAAATTCATACAGTATGTTTCTTTGGAGATATTTGTACGAAGTTTTATGAAGAATTCCATAAAATAGGAAGCGCTTATAATGGACAAACGTATGATGGGTATGATTTTCCAGCTATTTTTGAAATTGTTATAAAAAATGGAGATAATGTTGTAAATGATCCACAAATGAACAGCAATGTAGGTTGGTATGGAGCAGGAGCACCACTATGTATAGAGTATCCAGATTATGTAGGTGTTGATGAAACTTTTACATTTGATATTTTGTTAACAATGCCTGATGGTTCTAGTAAACTGGTTTACACTGGTACATTTGATGATACAGATAGTTCTGCTATTGGTAATGATAGTGGTTTTGGAGGTTCTGATGGTATATTTGATTTTGTTGTAGGTAATTGTTCTTATGATGGAAATGACGCTAATATGGAATTACCACCGTATTTACCAGTACCAACTTCAGGGAAGATGACATTGTCAAATTTCCCTAATGTTAATGCGTATCTAGATATTACTTTTAGTGATATTGTTGATCCAACATTTGAAATTTTTAATGGAGCAATTTTAGGCGGATGGTGTGCAGCTGAACATAATACTATTTTTGTAGGCCCTACTTATGATGTTGATTTCTATTCTTCATTAGAGCTAACAATTATACCTAGTCAATATCAGGATATTGAATGGGGTTCATTAAATTGGATAATGAATAATTTAACTGGAACATCTCTTGAAATTCAAGAGGCTATATGGCAAGTTGTGAATAGTACAGATACTGACACTGCAAACCCTGAAGGTTTAGATCCAGCTACAAACGCGTTTGCACTTGAGGCATTAACTCATACTGACTTTATCCCTACAGTAGGTGATTATGCTATTGTAATTTGTGATGCAGTTGAAGGATCTGATGCAAACGAAGATTTACAATTGTTAATAGTAAGAGTAGACCCTTAATTGTTTTTGAACACAGCATATATAAAACTTAGATTTTTATTTTGAACATTGTAAAATGTTTATGTAAATCTTATAAATGATTTCTTAAGAAGTAAAATATATTTAATAGATTTGTTATTGCGAAATAAATAAAAATCTAAGTTTAATAAAAATATGAATATTTTTAAATCCCATTTCGGCTATAATAAGCGTCAACGAAATGGGATTTTCTTTTTATTACTAATAATAGTTTCACTTCAATCAGTTTTCTTTTTTGTTGATTTTTCTTCAAAAGAAGATTTCAATTTTTCTTCATCAGAAATTCTTTTATTTCAAAAAGAAATGGATTCTCTGCAAACTCAAGAATTAGAGCGTAAAACTTCAAAAATTTACTCGTTCAATCCAAATTTTATTACAGATTATAAAGGATATCAATTAGGTATGTCAATTCAAGAAATTGATAAATTGAATAGTTTCCGAGATAAAGGAAATTTTATTAATTCAGTAAAACAATTTCAAAAAGTTACTGGTGTTAATGACTCTTTATTGAATATAATAAGTCCATATTTTAAATTTCCGGAATGGGTAATTTCTAAAAATAAGAATTATAAAAAAGAATATATAAATACTGTTAATGAAGTAATTGTAAAGCAAGATATAAATTTAGTCCAAGCTGCGGATTTAAGAATTGTAAGTGGAATTGGAGAAAAATTATCTAATAGAATTATTGAGTACAGAACTAAATTACAAGGATTTTCTTTTAATAGTCAGTTATATGAAGTTTGGAATTTAGATAAAGAGTTGGTTGATAAAGTACTGCTGTACTTTGAAGTAATTGAAAAACCAAGAATTGAAAAGTTAAATATTAATGAAGCAACTTTTAAACAAATACTTTCCATTGTTTATATTGATTATGAACTTACCATAAAAATAGTTAATTTTAGAGAAGAAGTTGCTGAAATTCAAGATATTGAAGAACTAAAAAAAATTGAAAAATTTCCTCTTGAAAAATTCGAAAGAATAGCCTTATATTTGGTGGCTAAATAATTATAATAATTTAAAGCTACTTCCCATAATGAATAGTATGTATTTTACTGAAGAACATCGCGCATTTAGACAAAGTTTTAGAGATTTTTTACAAAAGGAAGTGGTACCTCATATTGATAAATGGGAAAAGGAAGGTGAAGTTGAACGTTTTATTTGGCAGAAGTTTGGAGAAATGGGCTATTTTGGTTTAAATGCTCCTGAGGAATATGGTGGATTGAATTTAGATATTTTTTATACTGTTATTTTCTTAGAAGAACTCCAAAAAGTTAATTCTGGTGGTTTTGCTGCTGCAATGTGGGCTCACACGTATTTAGCAATGACTCATTTAGCAAAAGAAGGAGATGATAGAATTAAAAAAGAATATTTAACTCCAAGTATTCATGGTGAAAAAATTGGTTGTTTGTGTATTACAGAGCCATTTGGAGGTTCTGATGTTGCAGGGATGAGAACAACAGCTATTAAAAATGGAGATTCATATGTTATTAATGGTTCAAAAACCTTTATTACTAATGGTGTTTATTCTGATTATTTAGTGGTTGCTGCAAAAACAGATATAACTTTAAGAAATAAAGGAATGAGTATTTTTATTATTGATAGAGATACTGTAGGAGTTTCAGCAACTAAATTAGATAAATTGGGTTGGAAAGCATCTGATACTGCTGAAATAGCTTTTGATAATGTAGTAATTCCGGCTGCTAATTTAATGGGAGAAGAAGGGAAAGGATTTTCTTATATTATGAGTCATTTTGCATTAGAACGCTTAGTGATGGGAATTAACGCACACGCTAGAGCAGAACATGCTTTAGAATATGCAATACAATATATGTCTGAAAGGCAAGCTTTTGGGCAAACTTTAAATAAGTTTCAAGCTTTAAGACATAAAGTAGCAGATATGGCAAGCGAAGTTGAAATGTGTAAAGAATTTAATTATTCGATTGCTAAAAGACTAAATGAAGGGCAGTATATAGTTAAAGAAGCAAGTATGTCTAAATTGCTATCAACAAAAATTGCAGATACTGTTATAAACGAATGTTTACAGTTGTTAGGTGGATATGGTTATATGGAAGATTACCCTATGGCGCGAATGCTAAGAGATAGTCGATTGGGGTCAATTGGTGGAGGAACTTCGGAAATTATGAGAGAAATTATATCGAAAATAGTAATTGATAAGAAAGAATATAAGCCTGCTACAGATTAAGGAGGTATTTCACTCAAAGCTTTAAAAATCATTTAAAATTATTTTTTAGTTTTTTTTTATTTAAAAGATACTGAATATAATAATTAGTTATATATTTGCAATCTTAAAATTTAAAAGAGAACAACTTGAAAGGAGGTGCCAAAATATGTTAATTATACCAGTTAAAGACGGAGAGAATATAGATAGAGCGTTAAAACGTTACAAAAGAAAATTTGACCGTACAAAAACAATGAAGAACCTACGTAGTCGTAAGCAATTTGATAAACCTTCAGTTGTAAACCGTGCGCAAAATATAAAAGCTCAGTATGTTCAAAAATTAAGAACAGCAGAAGAGCAAGGTTAATTTTTAGCCAAAACAAATAAACCGTTAGTAATTACAAATAACAATTCGTAAATTTGTATACTAACGGTTTTTTTATGCCTATATATTCCTTTTTAAATTATTTAGAGCTAGAAAAAAAATACTCTAAGCATACTATAACAGCTTATCTAAATGATTTAAATTCATTCCAGCTATTTTGCGATAATGAATATGACAACCAAAGTGTTGTTGAAGTTAATTACTCTCAAATACGTAATTGGATTGTTAGTTTAGTTGAAGCTGGTTTGTCAAATAGCTCAATTAACAGAAAAGTTTCTTCCTTAAAATCTTATTATAAATTTCTTCAAAAAACCAAAGAAATTGAAAGTAATCCTTTAATTAAACACAAAGCTTTAAAAGTTGCTAAACAAGTGCAATTGCCATTTTCTGAAAAAGAAATAATAAATGTACTTAATTTGTTAGAGGAAGAAGAAGTTAATTTTGAATCACTTAGAAACAAATTGATAGTTGAATTATTTTATTCAACGGGTGTTCGAAGAAGTGAATTAATCAACATAAAAATTAAAGATATTGACCTTGCAAATGAAACTGTTAAAGTAGTAGGGAAAAGAAATAAAGAACGATATATCCCGTTATTAAAATCAGTTCAAAAATCGTTGATAAAATATATAGAAGAAAGAGAAGGAATTAATACAAATCTGTCTTATTTGTTTCTTACAAAAAAAGGAAAAATAATGTACGATACACTTGTGTATCGAGTAATTAATAATTATTTTAGTAAAGTGTCATCAAAAGTAAAGAAGAGTCCTCACATTATAAGACACTCTTTTGCTACACATTTATTAAATGAAGGTGCTGATTTAAACTCAGTTAAAGAATTGCTTGGGCATTCTAGTTTAGCATCAACACAAATTTACACCCACAGTAGTTTGGGTAAATTAAAGGAAGTATATAACCAAGCTCACCCAAGGAGCCAAAAAAACTAATTTATTATGAAAGTACACGTACAGTCTGTTAATTTCAATGCCGATGGTGGTCTAATTGATTTTGTTGAAAAAAAATTAAATAGTTTAGATAAATATTATGATAAAATAGTTGATGCAGAAGTTTTTTTAAAGGTTCAACAAACAAGCGAAAAAGAAAATAAATTTGTGGATATTAAATTGAATATTCCTGGAAATGATTTAGTGGTTAAAAAGCAGTGTAAAACCTTTGAAGAAGGTGTTATGCTTGCTGCAGATTCTTTAAAGAGGCAGTTAGCGAAAAAGAAAGAAAAGGTTAGTGAAAAATAAATAAAAAAATAATTAGAAAAGTTTTGTTTAAAATTAAAACTTTAATACATTTGCAGTCCGTTAGAAATAGCGGACTTCTTTTATGGAGTAAAAAGCCGATGTAGCTCAGCTGGCTAGAGCAGCTGATTTGTAATCAGCAGGTCGTGGGTTCGAGTCCCTCTATCGGCTCAGGTCTTTGAAAAGAATGGTGAGATACTCAAGTGGCCAACGAGGGCAGACTGTAAATCTGCTGCGCAAGCTTCGAAGGTTCGAATCCTTCTCTCACCACAATTAATTTGTAGGAATATAAATTAATGAGAAAATGAAAAAATATTGCGAGAGTAGCTCAGTTGGTAGAGCTTCAGCCTTCCAAGCTGACTGTCGCCGGTTCGAGCCCGGTCTCTCGCTCATTTTTTGGCCGGTGTAGCTCAGGGGTAGAGCGTTTCCTTGGTAAGGAAGAGGTCATGGGTTCAATTCCCATCATTGGCTCAAGTAAAAATAAAATAGAATTGAATTTAACACTATATATAACTAAGATTTAAAAATTAAATAATCATGGCAAAAGAACATTTTGATCGCTCCAAACCACATTTAAATATTGGTACTATTGGACACGTTGACCACGGTAAAACAACTTTAACTGCTGCAATTACTACAGTATTGCACGAAAAAGGATTTTGTGAAGTAAAAGGCTTTGATCAGATTGATAATGCTCCTGAAGAAAAAGAGAGAGGTATTACAATTAACACTGCGCACGTTGAATATGCAACTGCTAATCGTCACTATGCACACGTTGATTGTCCAGGTCACGCGGATTACGTAAAAAACATGGTAACTGGTGCTGCTCAAATGGATGGTGCAATAATCGTTGTTGCTGCTACAGATGGTCCAATGCCTCAAACTAGAGAGCATATCTTATTAGGTCGTCAGGTAGGTATTCCAAGATTAGTTGTATTCATGAATAAAGTGGATATGGTTGATGATGAAGAACTATTAGAATTAGTAGAAATGGAAATTAGAGATTTATTATCATTCTATGATTATGATGGTGATAATACTCCAGTTATTCAAGGTTCTGCTTTAGGAGGATTGAATATGGAGCCTAAATGGGTAGAGAAAATTTTAGAACTAATGGATGCCGTTGATTCTTGGATTGAATTACCAAAGCGTGATGTTGATAAAGATTTCTTAATGCCAATTGAAGATGTATTCTCAATTACAGGTCGTGGAACTGTTGCAACAGGTCGTATTGAAACTGGTGTAGCTAACACTGGTGATCCAGTTGAAATTATTGGTATGGGAGCAGAAAAATTAACTTCTACAATCACAGGAGTTGAAATGTTCCGTAAAATATTAGATAGAGGTGAAGCTGGTGATAACGTAGGTATCTTATTAAGAGGTATTGCAAAAGAAGATATCAGTAGAGGTATGGTAATTTGTAAGCCTAAATCAGTTACTCCACACGCTAAATTTAAAGCTGAGGTTTATATCCTTAAAAAAGAAGAAGGTGGTCGTCATACACCATTCCATAATAACTATCGTCCGCAGTTTTACGTACGTACAACTGATGTAACAGGAACAATTATGTTACCTGAAGGAGTTGAAATGGTAATGCCAGGTGATAACTTAACTATTCATGTTGAATTACACCAAGCAATTGCATTAAACGTAGGTTTACGTTTCGCAATTCGTGAAGGAGGTAGAACAGTAGGTGCAGGTCAGGTAACAGAAATGTTAGACTAATAAATACACCAAATTAAAATAGTAAATATAGGTGCTTCTTTTTAGAGGAGCACCTTATGTTTACGGGTGTAGCTCAGTTGGTAGAGCACTGGTCTCCAAAACCAGGTGTCGGGAGTTCGAGTCTCTCCACCCGTGCAAAATAATATAAAGAAATGAATTTAGTTAATTATATAAAAGACTCATTTGAAGAGTTACGTAATAAAGTATCTTGGATTTCATGGGAAGAGGCTCAAAAATCTACTGTAGTTGTTGCCGTTTTTACAATATTATTTGCTTTAGCAGTGTTTGCTGTAGATAAATTTTTTCAAACAGGTTTAGGGGAATATTTTAAATTATTTTAATTATTAATATTTATTATGACTGATTCTGTAAAAAAATGGTATGTAGTTAGGGCTATAGGTGGGCAAGAAAATAAAGTGAAAACTTATATTGAAAATGAAATTGCTCGTTTAGGTATGACTGATTATGTTGATAGAGTAATAGTGCCTACAGAAAAAGTTATTCAAATACGTAATGGGAAAAAAATACATAAAGAGCGTGTTTATTTTCCAGGGTATATAATGATTGAGGCTAATTTGAGTGGAGAATTACCACATGTTATTAAATCAATAACTGGTGTAATTGGTTTTTTAGGTGAAGTAAAAGGAGGAGATCCTGTTCCTATGAGAAAATCTGAAATTAACCGTATGCTTGGTAAAGTTGATGAATTATCAGTTCAAAATGATAATGTAGCTATACCATACGTTATTGGTGAAACAGTAAAAGTTATTGATGGACCATTTAATGGTTTTGATGGTACTATTGAAAATATAAATGAAGAAAAGCGTAAACTTGAGGTTATGGTAAAGATTTTCGGAAGAAAAACACCATTAGAATTAAGTTATATGCAAGTAGATAAAATTTCATAATTGTTACAGTAATTTGTGATATTACTTATTCGCTTCCAATGAATAGGTAATTTCTAATTTAAGATTAAAAAATGGCAAAAGAAGTATTTAAGGTTGTAAAATTACAAGTAAAAGGAGGAGCGGCAAACCCGTCACCACCAGTTGGACCTGCTTTAGGAGCTGCCGGAGTTAATATAATGGAGTTTTGTAAGCAGTTTAATGCTAGAACTCAAGACAAACAAGGAAAAATTTTACCAGTTGCAATTACTGTGTATAAAGATAAATCTTTTGATTTTGTTGTTAAAACTCCACCAGCAGCTGTTCAAATTTTAGAAGCAGCCAAAGTAAAAAAAGGTTCACCAGAACCTAATCGTCAAAAAGTAGCTACGGTTACTTGGGATCAATTGAAAACTATTGCTGAAGATAAAATGGTAGATTTAAATGCATTTACTGTTGAATCGGCTATGTTAATGATGGCAGGAACAGCACGTTCAATGGGTATTAAAGTAAGTGGAAAAGCTCCAATTAAACAATAAAACAGTTATTAAAAATGGCAAAATTAACTAAAAAGCAAAAAGAAGCACACGGTAAGGTTGATAAAACTCAAGCTTATTCTTTAAAAGATGCTTCCGCTTTAGTAAAAGAAATTACTTCTGTAAATTTTGATGCATCTATTGATTTAGCTGTTAGATTGGGAGTAGATCCTCGTAAAGCAAATCAAATGGTTAGAGGTGTGGTAACATTACCTCATGGAACCGGTAAAGATGTTAAAGTATTAGCATTAGTAACACCAGATAAAGAAGCTGAAGCTAAAGAAGCGGGAGCTGATTATGTTGGATTAGATGAGTATCTTCAAAAAATTAAAGAAGGTTGGACAGATGTTGACGTTATTATTACTATGCCAAGTGTAATGGGGAAATTAGGTCCTTTAGGTCGTGTTTTAGGACCAAGAGGTTTAATGCCTAACCCAAAAACGGGTACAGTAACTATGGATGTTGCAAAAGCAGTTGCAGAAGTAAAAGCTGGTAAAATTGACTTTAAAGTTGATAAAACAGGAATTATACATGCTGCAATAGCTAAAGCATCATTTGATGTTGATAAAATTACTGAAAATGCGGTAGAATTAATTCATACTATTATGAAGTTAAAGCCTACAGCATCAAAAGGAACGTATGTTAAAAGTATTTACTTATCTAGTACTATGAGTCCTGGAGTGAATGTTGAACCTAAATCAGTTTAATTAAAGTTAAAACTTAGTAATTATGACGAGAGAAGAAAAATCACAAGTAATAGAAGCTTTAACAACACAGTTAACTGAAGGTAACATTATATATCTAGCTGATATATCAGGATTAAATGCTTTAGAAACATCTAATTTACGTAGAGCTTGTTTTAAAGCAAACATAAAACTAGCTGTTGTTAAAAATACATTGCTTGAAAAAGCAATGGAAAAATCTGATAAAGATTTTGGAGAATTACCATCTGTATTAAAAGGAAATACATCTTTGATGTTTTCAGATATAGGGAATGCTCCAGCAAAATTAATTAAAGAATTTCGTAAGAAATCTAAATTACCTTTATTAAAAGGTGCTTATGTTGAACAAGCGATCTATGTTGGTGATGACCAATTAGATTCATTAGTAAGCATTAAATCAAAAGAAGAGGTAATTGGAGATATTATTACTTTATTACAATCACCAGCTAAAAATGTTATTTCAGCATTACAGTCTGGAGGTAATAAATTATCAGGAATTCTGAAAACTTTATCAGAAAAATAAATAAGTGCACTAATAAACTAAATAATAAAATTTAAACAAAGAGAAATGGCAGATTTAAAAGATTTCGCAGAACAACTTGTTAACTTAACAGTTAAAGAAGTAAATGAGTTAGCTAATATTTTAAAAGACGAATACGGTATTGAACCAGCAGCAGCAGTAGCAGTAGCAGGTCCTGCAGCAGGCGGAGACGCAGAAGCAGAGGCAGAGCAAACTGAATTTACAGTTATTTTAAAAGCAGCAGGTCAATCTAAATTAGCAGTTGTAAAATTAGTTAAAGAATTAACTGGTTTAGGATTGAAAGAGTCTAAAGAAATTGTAGATAGCGCACCAGCACCTATTAAAGAAGGTATAACTAAAGATGAAGCAGAAGGCTTAAAAGCATCATTAGAAGAAGCAGGAGCAGAGGTTGAACTTAAGTAAGTTTTAGCATCTAAAACAATTTAAGGTTTAGGTCTTAGGGGTAATCCTTAGACCTAAACCATTTTGCGTATATATTCGTTCTTATATTTTAATAGTTTTTTTAACTTAAAGTTTTGTCCATTGGCCACTAAACAATTTACCGAAAGAATAAACTTTGCATCAGCTAAATTGGTAACTGAATATCCAGATTTTTTAGATATTCAAGTTAAATCATTTCAAGATTTTTTTCAATTACAAACCAAAGCTGACGAACGAAGTACCGAAGGATTATATAAAACCTTCCTTGACAACTTCCCAATTACAGATACTCGTAACAATTTTGTGTTAGAGTTTATAGATTACTTTGTAGATCCACCTAGATATTCAATTCAAGAATGTATAGAACGTGGATTAACATATTGTGTGCCTTTAAAAGCACGTTTAAAATTATACTGTACAGATCCTGAACACGAAGATTTTGAAACCATAGTACAAGATGTTTATCTTGGTACAATTCCTTACATGACTCATAGTGGTACTTTTTGTATTAATGGAGCAGAAAGAGTTGTAGTTTCTCAATTACATCGTTCTCCAGGGGTATTTTTTGGGCAATCATTCCATGCAAATGGAACCAAATTATATTCAGCAAGAGTAATTCCTTTTAAAGGTTCTTGGATAGAGTTCGCAACAGATATCAATCAAGTAATGTATGCTTATATTGATAGAAAGAAAAAATTACCTGTAACCACGCTATTTAGAGCAATTGGTTATGAAAGAGATAAAGATATACTTGAAATATTTGACCTTGCAGAAGAAGTAAAAGTTTCAAAAAGTGGTCTTAAAAAGTATATAGGAAGAAAATTAGCCGCACGTGTATTAAAAACATGGTTTGAAGATTTTGTAGATGAAGATACCGGCGAAGTTGTTTCTATCGAAAGAAATGAAATTGTTTTAGATAGAGATACAATTCTAGAAAAAGAACAAATTGAAGAAATAATTGAATCAGGAACAAAAACCATTTTACTTCATAAAGAAGATAATGAAATGGCTGATTATGCAATTATTCATAATACGCTACAAAAAGATCCAACAAACTCTGAAAAAGAAGCTGTTGAGCATATTTATAGACAATTACGTAATGCTGAACCGCCAGATTTTGAAACGGCAAAAGGTATTATAGATAAATTATTCTTTTCAGAACAACGTTATAACTTAGGTGAAGTTGGACGTTATAGAATGAATAAAAAGTTAAACTTAAACGAAAGTATTGATCAAAAAGTTTTAACTAAAGTTGATATTATTACTATTATCAAAAACTTGATAAAATTAGTAAATTCTAAAGCTGAAGTTGATGATATTGACCACTTATCTAACCGTCGTGTACGTACAGTTGGTGAGCAATTAGCAAGTCAGTTTGGAGTTGGTTTATCTCGTATGGCTCGTACTATTCGTGAACGTATGAATGTGCGTGATAATGAGGTGTTTACACCAATCGATTTAATTAACGCGAAAACATTGTCTTCAGTTATTAACTCGTTTTTTGGTACTAACCAATTATCTCAATTTATGGATCAAACAAATCCATTGGCTGAGTTAACTCACAAACGTAGATTGTCAGCATTAGGACCTGGAGGTTTATCTAGGGAAAGAGCTGGTTTTGAGGTTCGAGATGTTCACTATACTCATTATGGACGTTTATGTCCAATTGAAACTCCTGAGGGACCAAATATTGGTTTAATTTCATCTTTAGCGGTTTTTGCAAAAGTGAATAATTTAGGGTTTATAGAAACTCCTTATAGAGAAGTTTTAGATGGTAATGTAAATATTACAGATGAGCCTAGATATTTAAGTGCTGAAGAAGAAGAAGGAATGAAATTTGCACAATCAAATCTTCCTTTAGATGATTCAGGTAGATTTGTATCTGATAAAGTAATTGTGCGTGAAGAAGCAGATTATCCAGTAGTTGAAGTTGAAAAAGTAAACTTTATGGATGTTGCTCCTAATCAAATTGCTTCAATTTCAGCCTCATTAATTCCGTTTTTGGAACATGATGATGCCAACCGTGCTTTGATGGGATCGAATATGATGCGTCAGGCTGTGCCTTTAATGAAACCGGAATCACCAATTGTTGGTACAGGTTTAGAGCGTAGAGTAGCAAAAGATTCACGTATTTTAATGAATGCTGAAGGTGCTGGTGTAGTTGAATATGTAGATGCAGATACGATTGAAATTAAGTATGATAAAACCGAAGAAGACCGTATGGTTAGCTTCGAAAGTGATAGTAAAACATATAACTTAATTAAGTTTAGAAAAACCAATCAAGGAACTTCAATTAACCTTAAACCTATTGTTAAAAAAGGGGATAGAGTTGAAGAAGGACAAGTACTTTGTGAAGGTTATGCAACTCAAAAAGGTGAATTAGCTTTAGGTAGAAATATGAAAGTAGCCTTTATGCCTTGGAAAGGGTATAACTTTGAGGATGCAATTGTAATTTCAGAAAGAGTTGTAAAAGAAGACATCTTTACGTCTATTCATATTGATGAATATTCAATGGATGTTAGAGATACTAAATTAGGTGCTGAAGAATTAACAAACGATATTCCAAATGTTTCTGAAGAAGCTACTAAAGATTTAGATGAAAATGGAATGATTCGTATTGGTGCTGAAGTAAAACCTGGTGATATCTTAATTGGTAAAATTACACCAAAAGGAGAATCAGATCCAACACCTGAAGAAAAATTACTAAGAGCTATCTTTGGAGATAAAGCAGGTGATGTAAAAGATGCGTCATTAAAAGCTTCACCATCACTTAGAGGTGTAGTTATTGGTAAAAAGTTATTTGAACGTGCAGTAAAAGACAAAACTAAAAGAGCACAAGACAAAGTTAGTATTGCTAATTTAGAAAGTAAGTATACTGCAATGTTTGAAGATTTACGTTCTGTTTTAACTGAAAAATTGTTTACACTAATTAGTGGAAAGACTTCGCAAGGAGTACTGAATGATTTAGGAGAGGAAATACTTCAAAAAGGTAAAAAGTTTACATTAAAAATGTTAAACTCAGTACCAGACTTCGCTTATTTAACAAAAGGAGTTTGGACAACTGATTCTCATACAAATAAATTAGTAGTTGAATTAATTCACAATTACAAAATTAAAGTAAATGATTTACAAGGAAGTTTACGTCGTGAGAAATTTACGGTATCAGTAGGTGATGAATTACCAGCTGGAATTTTAAAATTAGCGAAGGTTTATATTGCTAAAAAACGTAAATTAAAAGTAGGTGATAAAATGGCAGGACGTCACGGTAACAAAGGTATTGTTGCACGTATTGTTCGTCAAGAAGATATGCCTTTCTTAGAAGATGGAACACCGGTTGATATTGTTTTAAATCCACTTGGTGTACCTTCACGTATGAATATTGGACAAATTTATGAAACAGTTCTTGGGTGGGCTGGTCAAAAATTAGATAAAAAGTATGCAACACCAATTTTTGATGGAGCAACCATTGATCAGATTAATGAAATAACTGAGGAAGCAGGTGTACCACAATATGGACATACTTACTTATATGATGGTGGAACAGGAATGCGATTTGACCAAAAAGCAACAGTTGGAGTTATTTATATGATTAAATTAGGTCATATGATTGATGATAAAATGCACGCAAGGTCTATTGGTCCGTACTCATTAATTACGCAACAACCACTTGGAGGTAAAGCGCAATTTGGAGGTCAACGTTTTGGAGAGATGGAAGTTTGGGCACTTGAAGCATACGGTGCATCAAGTACTTTAAGAGAAATCTTAACAGTAAAATCGGATGATGTTTTAGGTAGAGCTAAAACTTATGAGGCTATTGTAAAAGGAGATCCAATGCCAGAACCAGGATTACCAGAATCATTTAACGTATTAATGCACGAGCTTAAAGGTCTTGGATTAGACGTTAGATTAGAGGAATAACAACAAAGAGATAGCTAAGAGGTTTGTCCTCTTAGCTATTTATATATTTTTTCATTTTTAAAATTCGAATCCATCATTATATCATGGCAAGAAAAATCGAGAAATACACTGTAAAAAAGTTTAATAAAATTTCTATTGGGTTATCATCTCCAGAAGCAATTCTAGAGAAATCAAAAGGAGAAGTATTAAAACCAGAAACCATTAATTACCGTACACATAAACCTGAAAGAGATGGGTTATTTTGTGAACGAATTTTTGGCCCAATAAAAGATTATGAATGTGCTTGTGGTAAATACAAGAGAATTCGCTATAAAGGAATAGTTTGTGACCGTTGTGGTGTTGAAGTAACTGAGAAAAAAGTTAGAAGAGATAGAGTAGGACACATTAATTTAGTAGTTCCTATTGCTCATATTTGGTATTTTAAATCATTACCTAACAAAATGGGATACCTTTTAGGTTTGCCATCTAAAAAGTTAGATATGATTATTTACTATGAGCGATATGTAGTAATTCAACCTGCTGGAGCAAAAAATGCTGAAGGAGAACCATTACGAAAAATGGATTTCTTAACGGAAGAAGAATATTTAGATATTCTAGAAAGTTTCCCAGTTGAAAATCAATATTTAGACGACAATGACCCAGATAAGTTTATTGCTAAAATGGGAGCAGCTTGTTTAATAGATTTATTTAATCGTATTGATTTAGATGAACTTTCATATGAATTACGTCATAAAGCTAATACTGAAACTTCTAAGCAACGTAAAACTGAAGCATTAAAAAGATTAAACGTTGTTGAATCTTTTAGAGATGCTAATAAAAACAGAGAAAATCGTCCAGAATGGATGATTATGAAAGTGATTCCAGTAATTCCACCAGAATTACGTCCATTAGTACCTTTAGATGGTGGTAGATTTGCAACGTCAGATTTAAATGATTTATACCGTAGAGTAATTATACGTAACAATCGTTTAAAAAGATTAGTTGAAATTAAAGCTCCTGAAGTTATTTTACGTAATGAAAAACGTATGTTACAAGAATCAGTAGATTCATTATTTGATAACACACGTAAATCTTCAGCAGTAAAGACTGAATCTAATCGTCCACTAAAATCATTATCAGATTCCTTAAAAGGTAAGCAAGGACGTTTCCGTCAAAACTTATTAGGTAAGCGTGTTGATTATTCTGCACGTTCTGTAATTGTTGTTGGACCAGAATTAAAATTATTTGAATGCGGTATTCCAAAGGATATGGCAGCAGAACTTTACAAACCTTTTGT
This sequence comes from uncultured Lutibacter sp., assembly GCF_937891065.1. Lineage (GTDB taxonomy): Bacteria > Bacteroidota > Bacteroidia > Flavobacteriales > Flavobacteriaceae > Lutibacter. The sequence continues at coordinate 15,569 of NZ_CALAEQ010000183.1, forward strand.
AATTAGAAAACTAATTGAAAGAGGTATTGTAAAAACAGTAAAATCTGCAAAGAAAATTATAGATAAAAGAGAACCAGTGGTATGGGATATATTAGAGAATGTTTTAAAAGGACATCCTGTAATGTTAAACCGTGCTCCTACGTTACACCGTTTAGGTATTCAAGCTTTTCAACCAAAATTAATTGAAGGAAAAGCAATACAATTGCATCCATTAGCTTGTACGGCATTTAATGCCGATTTTGATGGAGATCAAATGGCAGTACATTTACCATTAGGTCCTGAAGCTATTTTAGAGTGCCAATTATTATTATTAGGTTCTCACAATATATTAAATCCTGCTAATGGTGCTCCAGTTACTGTACCTTCTCAGGATATGGTTTTAGGGTTGTATTATATGACTAAAGAAAGAAAATCTACTCCAGAATATCCAATTAAAGGCGAGGGATTAACTTTTTATTCTCCTGAAGAAGTTACCATTGCATATAACGAAAAGCAAGTTGATTTAAATGCTGTAATTAAAGTTAGAACAAAAGATTTTAACGAAAAAAGAGAGCTTGTAAATCAAATAATTGAAACTACTGTTGGTAGAGTTTTATTTAATGAAGTTGTACCAGAAGAAGCAGGTTATATCAATGAAGTTTTAACAAAAAAATCTTTAAGAGATATTATTGGTGAAATATTAAAGGTAACCGATGTTCCTACAACAGGAAAATTCTTGGATGCAATGAAAGACATGGGATATATGTTTGCATTCCGTGGTGGTCTATCATTTAGTTTAGGGGATATTATTATTCCACCAGAAAAACATACAATGATTGCTGAAGCTAACGCGCAAGTTGACAATATTATGGTAAACTATAATATGGGTATGTTAACAAACAAAGAGCGTTACAATCAGGTGATTGATATTTGGGGTTCTACAAACAACCGTTTGACAGAACTTTCAATGAAACGTTTACGAGAAGACCAACAAGGGTTTAACTCGGTATTTATGATGCTTGATTCTGGTGCAAGGGGTTCTAAAGAACAAATTCGTCAGTTAACTGGTATGCGTGGATTAATGGCGAAGCCTAAAAAATCTACTGCTGGTGGTGGTGAAATTATTGAGAATCCAATTCTTTCTAACTTTAAGGAAGGATTATCAATTCTTGAGTATTTTATCTCAACTCACGGTGCTCGTAAAGGTTTGGCCGATACAGCATTAAAAACAGCCGATGCAGGTTATTTAACTCGTCGTTTAGTTGATGTTTCTCAAGATGTTATTGTAAATGAAGTTGATTGTGGAACTTTAAGAGGGTTGTTTGTTGAACCACTTAAAAAGAATGATGAAATAGTTGAGAGCTTAAGTGAAAGAATTGATGGACGTGTATCATTACACGATGTTATAGATCCACTTACAGAAGAATTATTGGTATCAGCAGGTGAAGAAATTTCTACTGAAATAGCAAAAAGAATTGAAAATTCTCCTCTAATTGGAGTTGAAGTACGTTCTGCATTAACTTGTGAGGCTAAGAAAGGTATTTGTGCAAAATGTTATGGACATAGTTTATCAACCAGAAAAATGGTTCAAAAAGGTGAAGCAGTTGGAGTTATTGCAGCTCAATCAATTGGAGAACCAGGAACTCAGTTAACATTAAGAACATTCCACGTTGGAGGGGTTGCAGGTAATATTTCAGAAAAAAATCATTTAGATACAAAATTTACTGGTAAAGCAGTTATTGAAGATCTAAGTACTGTTAAAAGTAAGGATGCTGATGGGAATGACGCTGATATTGTAATTTCAAGAACATCTGAACTTAAAGTGATTGATGAAAAAACAGGATTAACTTTAAGCACGAATAATATTCCTTATGGTTCTACCATTTTTGTTAAGAATGGTCAAAAACTTAAAAAAGGAGATATTGTATGTAAATGGGATCCATTTAACGGTGTAATTATTTCTGAATTTGCAGGAACAATTAAGTTCGAAAATATTGAAGTAGGTATCAACTATCTTGTTGAAATTGATGAACAAACAGGTTTCCAAGAAAAAGTAATTATTGAATCTAAAAACAAAAAAACGATTCCAACATTATTAGTGATGGATGACAATGACAATGTTATTAGATCTTATAACTTACCAGTGGGGGCACATTTGATTGTGGAAGATGGAGAAAAAATACCTTCAGGTAAAATTATTGTAAAAATTCCTCGTAAATCAGGTAGATCTGGAGATATTACAGGAGGTTTACCACGTGTAACAGAATTGTTTGAAGCACGTAATCCTTCTAATCCAGCAGTTGTATCTGAAATTGATGGAGTTGTTTCTTTCGGAAAAATTAAACGTGGTAACCGTGAAATAATTGTTGAATCTAAATTAGGAGAAGTTACAAAGTATTTAATTAAACTTTCTAATCAAATTTTAGTTCAAGAAAACGATTTTATTAAAGCGGGTATGCCACTTTCAGAAGGAGCCGTTACACCAAATGATATTTTAAATATTGAAGGACCTGGAAAAGTTCAGGAATATTTAGTAAATGAAATTCAAGAGGTATATCGTTTACAAGGGGTGAAAATTAATGATAAACATTTTGAGGTTGTTGTACGTCAAATGATGCGTAAAGTAAAAATTATTGATTCAGGGGATACTTTATTCCTTGAAAATCAATTGATACATAAAAACGAATTTATTGAAGATAATGACAAAATTTATGGAATGAAAGTAGTTGAAATTGCTGGTGATTCTAAAAATTTAAAAGAAGGTCAAATTATTACACCTCGTGAATTACGTGATGAAAATTCTGTTTTACGAAGAGAAGATAAAAATTTAGTTGAAGCTAGAGATGCAAAACCAGCAACAGCTGAGCAAATTTTGCAAGGTATTACAAGAGCTTCATTACAAACGAAGTCATTTATTTCTGCCGCATCATTCCAAGAGACGACTAAAGTATTAAACGAAGCTGCTGTTAGTGGTAAAGTTGATTATTTAGAAGGATTGAAAGAAAATGTAATTGTTGGTAAACGAATTCCAGCAGGTACAGGTATGAGAGATTACGATAATATTATTGTAGGTTCTAAAGAAGAAATGGACTCAAAATTATAATTATGAGCGATCAAAAATCTAAAAAAGAAGGGCAAATTAATATTGAATTAGATGATAAAATGGCTGAGGGTACATATGCAAACCTCGCTATTATTAATCATTCAGTTTCAGAATTTATTGTTGATTTTATAAGTGTTATGCCTGGGCAACCAAAGGCAAAAGTAAAATCTAGAATAATTCTAACCCCTCAACATGCGAAGCGATTGGTGAAGGCCTTAGCTGAAAATGTTAAAAGATTTGAGAAAAATCATGGTGAGATTAAAGATTATGAACAGCCACCAATTCCAATGAATTTTGGACCTACAGGTGAAGCATAATTAAAATAAAAAAACCCGAACAATTGTTCGGGTTTTTTTATTTTAGAATTACCTTATCATAAGCGCTTTTTAATTTTTTAATAACAGGTTCTATTTCTTCTTCATTTAAATGCCCAAAACCAAAACGAATAGCACAAGTGTTTTTATCCTGATAAAGAATTGTTTTTGGTAGCAATAAATCATTTTTTTCGGCTTCTTTAGCTAGTTTTAGTAGCGATATTTTCGGCTCAAACTCTAACCATATGGCTAAGCCACCTGAAGGAATTTCCCATTGCGTGTTATCTAAAAAATATTTAGTTAAAAGATTGCATAAAACATCTCGTCTTTTTTTATAAATTACAATACTCTTTTTCGTAAGCCGGTATATTTCCCCTTCATTAATTAATTCCAATAGCATTTGTTCTTGGATTAAATCACCTTGTTTATCTATTAACTCTAAATAATTCTTAGCTTCCGAAATCAGATTTTCTGGGGCTATTACAAATCCTGTTTGAAAACTTGGAAATAAGGACTGCCCAAGTTTTCCTAAATATATAACCATACCATTTGCATCTGAACACGCCATAGGTAACATTGCTGAACCTTCAAACTGAAAATCATAATCATAATCATCTTCAATAATAGCAAATCCATACTCTTTAGCTAGTTGTAGTAACTCTAAACGACGTGCTGCACTTAATGTAACAACAGTTGGATAATCTCTATGAGCGCATATATATACACATCTAATACTATGTTTTACGTAGTGCTTTTTTATATATTCAATATTTAAACCATTTTTATCTACTGGAATTGTTTTTATTCTTGCACCTGTTTGTTGAAAAATCATATTAGATGCATAATTACTTAAATGTCCTACTAATACAATATCGTTTTGTTTTATTAAGAGTTGACATACCACATATAAACTCATTTCAGTACTACGTGTATTTAATATATTATTTGGTCTAATATGAAAACCTCTAGTTGCATTTAGGTAATTACATAATTGAGTTTGGAATAAAGAGTTGAAGAAAGGGTCTGATCTGTTCCATTTATTGATTAAAGTTTTACGTTTCATTGAAGCGCTATACCACCTTGAGAATTGATGCACAGGATGCAAGCGTAAATCTGGTTTACCATCATTAATGGAATACTTTGTGTTTGAAAACTGAATAGTTGAAGCTAAATGAAATGACTCTTGAAAAGGAAATCCTGTTTTTTTTGCAGAAATAAATACTTCATTCATTTTTTGAGAAGTTGCTTTTATTTTTGCCTTTTTTTGCTCAGGTTCTATAACAAATGTACCTTTATTTGGTATAATTTCAACCCAACCTTGTGAGGCCAACTCATCGTAGATAGCAACTGTAGTATTCCTGTGAACATTTAATAATTTACTTAATACTCTTGTTCCTGGTAGCATTGTTCCTTTGGTTAAATAGTTACGCTGGATAGCATTTGTTATTTGTACCGAGGCCTGTAAATAAAGCGGTTGTGATTTAGATTTATCTAAATCAATTAGTTGTTTAAAAAGAGCATTAACCGGACTATCTTTCATTTTAAAACTGGACTATGTTAATCGTCCGGAAAGTTACTACTTTTGCAGCGGTTTTTAAATCACTATTTATGAAAAATTCAATTAAAATAATTATACTATTTGTGTTTACAGCATTAACGGTAAATGCACAAAATGACACTATTAATCTGAAAGAAGTAATTGTTTCATCAAACAGAATAACATTACCATTTTCAAAAACTTCTCGAACTATTACTTTAATAACAGCTGATGACATTATAAAATCATCGGCAACAAATGTAGCCGATTTATTACAAAATGTAGTTGGTGTTGATATTAGAAGGAGAGGAACAGACGGAATGCAGTCAGATTTATATATAAGAGGAGGAAATTTTGATCAGACTCTTGTTCTTATTGATGGAGTTAAAATGGATGACCCTCAAACAGGTCACCATTCAATGAATGCAATTTTATCTTTAGATAATATTGAAAGAATTGAAATTATAAAAGGACCTGCTGCCCGTATTTATGGACAAAATGCATTTACAGGTGCAATAAATATTGTAACAAAAAAAATAAGCGACAATACCTTAAATGTTAATCTTGGGTATGGTTCTTATGAAAATTTAAAAGGTGGAGTTACTTTCAGTCAGAAATTTGATAATGGAGGAGTATTGGCTTCATTTAATTATCAAGAATCTGAAGGTTACAGACACAATACTGATTTTGAAAATAAGTCAGTTTTTGTAAAAGCAAATTTAGGAAACTATAATTTTACAACTTCTTTTACATCGAGAGATTTTGGAGCTAATGGATTTTATGCAAGTCCTGCTGCAATTGATCAATATGAAGAAACACAAACAAGTTTAGTAGCATTAGACGCTAAATATTCAACAGGCAATATTACTATTAAACCAAGAGTATATTGGAAAAGAAATCAGGATTTGTATTTGTATTTAAGGCACAATCCACCAGTATATCGTAATTTACATATTTCAAATAAAGTTGGAGCAGAAACTAATGTTGTTATCAATTCATCATTAGGTAAAACAGGTGTTGGTATTGATGTTTCACGAATATTTTTAGTTAGTAATAATTTGAACGATCATAATAGAACTGTAATAACTGGATTTTTAGAGCATCGTTTTGAAATAGACAATTTCGATATCACTCCAGGAATTGCAATTAGTTCATATTCAGATTTTAATACAAAGGCTTTCCCTGGATTGGATCTTGGGTATAGATTTTCTGAGCGTTTTAAATTGTATGGTAATATTGGTTATACTTATAGAGTCCCAACATTTACAGATTTATATTATGTTGGAAGAAATGAATTAGGAAACCCAAATTTGAAACCAGAATCTGCATTGTCTGAAGAAATTGGATTTAAATACACTACTGGAAATATTGATATAAATATGGCAATGTTTAATAGAAATGCGGAGGATTTAATTGATTGGGCTAAGGATAATCCAGATGACATGGATGAGAAATGGGAAGCGAGAAACTTTAGTGAAGTTAATACAAAAGGATTTGAAATTGATTTAGGCTATAGGTTTAATTTATGGGATTTTGGACAAAAGATTAATATTGGCTACAGTTTTATTGAAGATGAAAATAAAGATGAGTATACTAGATATGCATTAAATAGCATTAAACATCATTTAACATCAGGAATAGATTTTAAATTTTCAAAAATATTTAGTCAAAATATATCTTATAGATTTGTTGAGAGATCTAGAGGTGAAACATATAATATTGTAGATACTAAAATTTTAGCAACTGTAAAAAAAGGTGTTGAGTTTTCATTATCGGTTAATAATATTTTTAATACTGAATATACTGAAACTAACTTAGTGCCTATGCCTAAAGGAAATATGATGTTTGGGTTTAGATATAGTATTTACTAATTAGTTATTATAAATTTTTAAAAACCGAACTTTTGTTCGGTTTCTTTATATTAAAAACATTGTATCATTTAAAATAATTATTAAATTGTAAATTGAGATGTAAACCTAAATTGTTCCTTTATGAAAGAAAAAATAAAGTCATATAAAGATTTCTACCCATTTTATTTGAAACAGCATAGTAATAAAACGTGTAGATTATTACATGTAATAGGAACAACAATAGTATTAGCACTAGCTTTAACTTCAATTATTCATTTAAACCCATATTGGCTTATTTTTATACCTATAAGCGGCTATGGATTTGCTTGGGTTGGACATTTCTTTTTTGAGAAAAATAAGCCTGCAACATTTCAATATCCACTTTGGAGTTTGAAATCTGATTTTAAAATGTACTTTGATATTCTCAGCGGAAAAATTTCATTAGACGCAACAAAAGATTAGCTTTTTTGTAATTACATTAAGTTATTTTCGACTGTTCGTTTATAACTTAAAATAATTTAAAATGAGAATTGTATTATTATCACTTTTTTTAGTTTTTACCATTGGAAAAGCTACATCACAAATTAATAATGAGCATTTGAAAGTTGGCGAACTTGCTCCAAAAATAGTGGGGATTGATCAGTTTAATACTGAAATTGATTCAGACGAAATTCTAAAAGAAAATAAAATTTTATTACTTTTTTATCGAGGAAATTGGTGTCCTTACTGTAAAAAACATTTAGCAAGCTTACAAGAGAATCTAGAAAAGCTTACTGAAAAGGGAATATATGTTATTGTAGTAACTCCTGAAAAGGTCGAAAAAACTAAGGAAACTACTACAAAATTCAATTCAACATTTTCTATTGTTCACGATATTAATAATAAAATAATGAATGATTATAAAGTTGCATTCGAAGTAAACGAAAATAATGTTACAAGTTATTTAGATTTCACTAAGAATAAAATTCAAGAATATAATGTGAAAGATAATAATGTGCTTCCTGTACCTGCAACTTATATAATTAACAGCGATAAAACGATAAGTTATGTACATTATAATCCTAATTATTGTGAGCGTTCTAATTTTACTGAGATATTGAATAATTTATAATTATGTAATCTTTGTTACTTATTGAGAATAAGTTAATAAAAAAGGTAATAAGTATGAATAAAATAACGAAAAACGTATTCATTGTTAATAAAATGTGAAATCGACAATAATGTATTGTGAGAATTGGATATATGAAGTACATTTGCAGTCGCAAAAAACTAATAAAATATTTTGGCATGAAAGTGAAAAAAGAAAAAGCACAAGAGAACAAAGGAAGAACAAACACGGTTGATTTTAAAACCTTGAAAAGTATAACTTGGAACAGTAAAAGAAGATTTGAAATATAAGAGTAGACAAAAAGATTATAATAATTATTTGAATTTAAAAGCGATAGGCATACCTATCGCTTTTTTATTTATAATAAATACAGGTAATATATTAAAAGGTATTTGACTTTTTGGTGTTTATTTTTCCTTGCCATTTTTGAATTTCTAATTAAGCATACAACTTATTTAGAAATCATTACTTCATTTTTTTTTACTATTTTAGTTAATTGAAATATTTAATAGAATAATAACTTAAATAAATTATGAAAAACACATTATATTTTCTTTTTACAATTTTACTGTTTTTATCTGGTTGTAAAATCAATGAAGAAAAATCAGTAGATAATAGCCAATTAAAAGCACCATCAGCTAAAATTTTACCAGAAAAATTAACTAATCATGGAGACACAAGAATAGATAATTATTTTTGGATGCGTTTAAGTGATGATCAAAAAAACTCTGAAATACCTGACAATCAAACAAATGACGTTCTAGGTTATTTAAATGATGAGAATGCTTATTTAAAAGAAGCTATGAAACATACAGAAGTGTTTCAGGAAAAATTATACAACGAGATTGTTGGAAGAATTAAAAAAGACGATCAATCAGTTCCAGTAAATGATAATGGATATTCTTATTATTCGAGGTTTGAGGAGGGCGCCGATTATGCGCTTTATTGTAGAAAAAAAATAGAAATTGATAAGGAAGAAGTTTTACTTAATGGACCTGAAATGGCAAAAGGTTTTTCATATTTTGGAGTTGGTGCGCGTTCAGTGAGCCCAGACAATAAGCTATTAGCATATGGTATAGATACCGTTTCTAGACGTAGATATTCAATATATTTCAAAAATTTAGCAACAGGAGAATTATTGCTAGATGTTCTTACTAATACAAGTGGTGAAGCAACTTGGGCAAACGATAATAAAACAGTTTTTTATACTAAAAAAGATCCTGTTACTTTAAGAACGGATAAAGTTTATAAACATGTTTTGGGTACAGACCAATCTAATGATGTATTAGTTTTTGAAGAAAAAGATGAAACTTTTGGCTGTGGTGTTATTAAATCAAAATCTAAAAAGTATATAATGACTGTAAGCTATCAGACTCTTTCTACGGAATATAGTTATATAGATGCTGACAATCCTAATGGTAATTGGACGATAGTTCAACCAAGAGAAAAAGATTTATTATATAATGTAGATCATTTTGGGGATAATTTTTACATACGAACAAATTTAAACGCAAAGAATTTTAAATTAATAAAAACACCAATTTCCAAAACTGCAAAAGAAAATTGGGTAGATGTTATTCCGCACAGAGAATCCGTTTTATTTGAAGGTTTTGATATTTTTAAAAATCATTTAGTACTTACAGAGCGAATTAATGGTTTAACGGCTATTCGAATTAAAAAATGGGAAGGAGATGAATATTATCTTAATTTTAGTGATCCTGCTTATTTAGCAAATCCAACTTCAAATTTAGATTATAATACATCTGTTTTACGATATAGCTATTCATCGTTAACAACGCCAAGTAGCACTTTTGAAATAAACATGGATACTAAAGATCAAGTATTACTTAAGCAACAAGAGGTAATTGATCCTAACTTTTTACCAGATAATTATACATCAGAGCGTTTATTTGCCACAGCAAATGATGGAACAAAAATTCCAGTTTCATTGGTATATAAAAAAGGAATTAATAAAAATGAGAATACTCCATTATTACTGTACTCGTATGGTTCCTACGGAAGTAGTTCCGAACCAACTTTTAGTTCAACTAGATTAAGTTTATTAGATAGAGGTTTTATTTATGCTATTGCTCATATTAGGGGAGGACAAGAAATGGGAAGGTATTGGTATGAAGACGGGAAATTATTAAAAAAGAAAAATACATTTACAGACTTTATAAATGTTGGTGAATTTTTAGTAAGCCAAGGATATACAAGTAGTGAACATATGTATGCTTATGGAGGTAGTGCTGGTGGATTATTAATGGGAGCAGTATTAAATATGAAACCAGAATTATGGAATGGTGTTGTAGCTGCCGTACCTTTTGTTGATGTTGTTTCTACAATGTTAGATGAAACAATTCCGTTAACTACTTTTGAATTTGATGAATGGGGAAATCCTAAGAATAAAGAATATTATGATTATATGAAATCATATTCTCCTTATGATAATGTTGAAGCTAAAGAGTATCCTAATATTTTAATTACAACTGGTTACTGGGATAGTCAAGTGCAATATTGGGAACCTGCAAAATGGACTGCAAAACTTCGGGAATTAAAAACAGATGATAATTTATTAATTATGGATTGTAATATGGAAACTGGACATGGAGGAGCTTCTGGACGTTTTGAAAGGTATAAACGAACCGCTTTAACATATGCGTTTATGTTTGATTTGGAAAAAATTACAGAATAACATTAAAAAATTATAATACAATTTTTAAAAAGTTTAATGAATAAAGAAAAGGGTTTTTAACCCTTTTTTTTATCTTAGAATAATTCTTCTATATCTATATCCAAACTGTTGATAAAAGAAACAGTTTTATTTATCTCTATACTCAAAACTTTATCATTTTCAATAAAAGGAACTTCATTTCTATAAAGTTTCAAAAACGATTCTAAAAATGGTGATGTTTTAACAGGCAATCTAAAATGTAGTGCTTGTGAAGCATTTAACAATTCAATTGCCAATATAGTTTCAATATTATCAACAATTAGTTTTGCTTTTGTTGCGGCATTAGCACCCATACTTACGTGATCTTCTTGCCCGTTACTTGATACTATTGAGTCAATGGAAGCAGGTGTTGCTAATTGTTTGTTTTGACTTACAATACTTGCGGCAGTATATTGAGGGATCATAAAACCACTATTTAATCCTGGATTTTTCACTAAGAAAGGAGGTAAATTACGAAGACCAGAAACTAGTTGAAACGTTCTTCTTTCAGAAATGCTTCCTAATTCAGCCATAGCAATACATAAAAAATCAAAGGCTAAAGCTAAAGGTTGCCCGTGAAAGTTTCCACCTGAAATTATTTCGTCATCTTCAATAAATATATTTGGATTATCTGTAACAGAGTTAATTTCAGTTAAAAAAGTTTTTTTACAATAATCTAAAGCATCTTTACTTGCCCCATGAACTTGTGGCATACATCTAAAAGAATAAGGGTCTTGTACATGCTCTTTATATTGTTCAATTATTTCGCTACCATCTAAAAAATCACTAATTCGTTTTGCCGTTTTTATTTGACCATTATGAGGTCTAATAAAATGAATTAGTTCATTAAATGGTGAAATTTTTCCATCAAAAGCTTCTAAAGATAATGCACCTATTAAGTCAGCTAAATATGAAAGTTTGAAAGATTTTAAAATTAAATGAACTCCAAAAGCACTCATAAACTGAGTTCCGTTTAATAACGCTAAACCTTCTTTTGATTTTAATTCAATTTTATCCCAATTAAATGTCTTCAAAAGTTCTTCTCCTGAAATTCGCTCATTATTATAATATACTTCACCTATTCCAATTAATGGAAGCGATAAATGTGCTAAAGGAGCCAAATCACCTGAAGCACCTAAAGAACCTTGGGAATAAATTACGGGAATAATATCATTATTGTAAAAATCTATCAGTCGTTCAACCGTTTTTAACTGAACACCAGAATGACCGTAACTTAATGACTGAATTTTTAGAATTAACATCAGTTTCACAATATCTTTTGAAACTTCGCTTCCAGTTCCACATGCGTGGCTCATCACTAAGTTTTCTTGTAGCAATTGTAAATTATCGCTGTTAATTTTTACATTACATAAGGAACCAAACCCTGTATTAATTCCATAAATAGGAGCAGAGTCTGATTTTATTTTTGTATCTAAATAGTTTCTGCAATTATTAATTTTTACTATAGCTTCTTCAGAAAGTTTAAGTTTCTTTTCAGTTAATACAATATCACTTAAAATTTCGAAATTTAATTGTTTTGAATCTATATAATGTATGTTGTTCATGTCTTGTTTTTAGTGATGTCAAAAGTCAATAATCCTATTGATATATGCAAATTATTTGTTAAAGTAATGTTATTTCTTTTGTGTAAGATAATAAATTTTATCTTTGACAAATTATTAACAAATTAAATGTTTTATATGAAATATATATGGTTTTTTGTTGCTGTTTTAATGGTGGTTTCTTGTAAAGAAGAAGCTCCTGTTGATTATGCAATTATATCAGGAAATATTACCAATCAAGTGGGTGAACTAACTATTAATAGTGCCGATAGATTAATTAAAAAAGTGATGAATGTTGCTGAAGATGGAAGTTTTACCGATACTCTTAGAGTTAAAACGGAGACCTACATACTTTTTGACGGAAAAAATAGAGCATCAGTTTATATTGATGCTGGAAATAACATAAATGTTAGTTACGATGCTAATGATTTTGAAAATAGTTTAATATTTTCGGGCGTTGGTTCTGAAATAAGTAATTATTTATTCTCCAAAGAGAAAAAAGAAAAGGAATTATCAGTTAATGGTACTGAAGTTTATGAACTTGAAGAAATAGATTATAAGGCTAATTTTAATAAAATTAAAACAGCCTTAACTGAAATGATTACTTCTTTTGAAGGAATTTCTGAGGAATTTAAAGTGAAAGAGAAACGAAATATTGACTATGCTTATTTAAACAAAATAAGTATTTATGAAAGATATCATTCTCATTATGCTGAAAAACCTGATTTTAAAACTTCAGAAGGTTTTTTAAATGAATTAGAAGGTTTAAGCTATGATAGTGAAGAAGATTTTTCGTTTTCACAAAGTTATAAGTCTATGGTTACTTCACATTTTAATGATGAAGCAGCAAAATTAGTTGAAACAGATTCTATTGCAGAAGATATTGCATTTTTAAAAGTTGTTGGTGCTATTCAGAATGATGTAATTAAAAATAATTTATTAGTTGATAATGCAAAATATTCTGTGACGTACACAAATGATTTAGAAGCTTATTATAGTGAATTTATGAAGGTTTCAACTAATGAAGACAATAATAAATTAATTACTGAAAGCTATAATAAATTGAAAACGGTTGCTAAAGGACAGCCATCACCACAATTTGATAATTATGAAAATTTTGCAGGTGGAACAACTTCTTTAAGTGATTTAAAAGGGAAATATGTATATGTAGATGTTTGGGCAACTTGGTGTGGACCTTGTAAAAGAGAAATACCTTTTCTTCAAAAAGTTGAAAAGCAATACCATGGTAAAAATATTGAGTTTGTAAGTCTTTCGGTTGATAAGCTTGATGACCATAATAAATGGCAAGAAATGGTAAAAGAAGAAGAATTAGGAGGCATTCAGTTGTTTGCAGATAAAAGTTGGGAGTCAGATTTTGTAACAGGATATTTGATAAAAGGTATTCCACGTTTTATTTTAATTGACCCAAATGGGAATATTGTAAATTCTAATGCTCCAAGACCATCTGAAAGTAAATTGATTGACTTATTTAATGAATTAAGTATTTAAAATAATAACTAATATAAATCAATGAAAAAAATAATTTGGATTTTTGTAATAGCTCTAATCGTATCTTGTAATAACGAGGTTAAAGATTATGTAACTTTAAATGGAACTATTAAAACTGCTGGAGTTGAAAAAATAACGGTACAGGGAAGAGGTTTTTCTAAAGATATTATAGTTGATGCCAATGGAGTATTCTCAGATACTTTAAAAATAACTGATGGTGTTCATGCAATTTCTAATGGGAACGATAGAATTACATTGTTTTTAAAAAATGGTTATGATTTAAATTTAGAGTTTAAAGGAGAAAAATTTTCAGATGGTATTTCTTTTACAGGAAATGGAGCTGAAACAAATAATTTTATGGAAAATAAACGCTCTTTTTACATGAGCGATTTCGCAAATCCTAAAACGTATTTTAAATTAGATAAAGAAGCTTATGAAGCTAAAATTAATGAAGCTAAATCTTTATTGAAAGGATATAAAGTCAAATTTGATAATTTAGATACACTAATTGTTAAAATGGACGAAAGAAACGATGATATGTTTTTTGGTTATATTGAATCTAATTATGAAAAAATGCATGAAAATGTTATGCGTTTTGCAAAAGGAAAACCTTCTCCAACATTTATTAACTATGAGAATAGTAAAGGAGGAACTACTTCATTGGTAGATTTAAAAGGAAAATATGTTTATATTGATGTTTGGGCAACTTGGTGTGCGCCTTGTAAAGCTGAAATACCACATTTAAAAGCATTAGAGAAGGAATTTGAAGGAAAGAATATTGAATTTGTAAGTATTTCAGTAGATAGACCAGAAGCTCATGAAACTTGGGTTCAAATGGTGAAGAACGAAAGTTTAGGCGGTGTTCAATTATTTGCGGATAATAATTTTGAATCAGAATTTATTTTAGAGTTTGGTATAAGTTCTATTCCAAGGTTTATTTTATTAGATCCTCAAGGAAATATTGTTGATTCTGATGCAGAAAGACCATCAAATCCGAAATTAAAAGAGTTATTTCTTGAATTAGGTATATAATAATTCAAAAATTTCAACAAAAAAAGCGCTGATTTATCAGCGTTTTTTTTGTTTAGTCATTATTTTCACGAACTCTTTTCTTCTTTTTCTTGAAGATCACCTTCTTGATTAAATAAATCTAATATAGCATTGGGTAAATATTCTAAAATAGTACTTGCAGTAAAAGTTTCATAACCAGTTTTTTGAATCGCAATATCAGCTGTTTTCCCATGTAAATAAACCCCAAATATGGCGGCGTGTTTTGGTTGATAACCTTGCGCTATAAGTCCTGTAATTAAACCAGTTAATACATCACCACTTCCGGCAGTTGCAAGGGCTGGATTCCCAGTAGAATTAAAATACATAGATTTACCATCAATAACAACGGTGTTTGCGCCTTTAATAACTAAAATAACTCGATAGTCTTTAGAAAATTTTGAAGCAATTTCTAGTTTTTCATAATCGTTTTTCCATGTGCCAATTAAACGTTCCAACTCTTTAGGATGTGGAGTTAGTATTGTATTTTCGGGTAAAAAGTCAAGCAATGATTTATTTTGAGCAAGTATATTAATAGCATCCGCATCAATAACTAATGGCAGTTTATTTTCTTTAATAAATTTATCAAATCCTATAGCAGTTTTTTCAGAAGTTCCCATTCCAGGTCCAATGCCAATTACAGTTGGGGTTGTTTTAAAATTATAATAAGTTAAAACTTGCTCATCATCAACTTCAACCATTGCTTCAGGTATTGAAATTTGTAAAATGTTATAACCGCATTTTGGCAGATAAGCAGTAACTAAACCATTACCAATTTTTAAAGCAGCCTTTGTTGTTAATGTAACGGCTCCAATTTTACCAAAACTTCCACCAATTAGTAATGAATGTCCATAGGTTCCTTTATGCGACCATTTATTACGTGGCTTGTATAAAGGGATGATGTCACTTTTTGATATATAATGTAATTTTGGATGTAAACTGTGTATATAATCTTCATCTAAACCAATATCAAGAACTTCCCAAGTGTTTATATATTCTTTGTTTTCAGGAAGTAGAAATGCTAATTTAGGAGTTTGAAAAGAAAGTGTATGTTCTGCTCTTAATACTGAATTTTTATCAGTGACAGTTTTATCTGCAAATAAACCAGAAGGAGTATCAATTGCAAGTGTAAATGCTTTTATATTATTGATATATTGAATTAATTTTTTTGTAAATCCTTCAGGTTTTCTTGTTAACCCATTTCCGAAAATAGCATCAATTATAATATCTTCAGCAGATATATCTGGGAAATCTTTTTCGCTATTAATTACTGTTGGCCATTTTCCTAATTCTTTTATTAGATCGTAATTAGTTAAAAATTCATCAGTTCTTTTATCGCTAAAATTAACAATATAACACTTTACATTATAACCTTTTTCAAATAAATGTCTTGCAATTACTAAACCATCTCCACCATTATTCCCAATACCACAAAACACATGAATTTGAATATTTACACCTTGTAAACGACTGTCTAGCCATTGAAAGCAAAGTGTGGCAGCACGCTCCATTAAATCTAAAGAAGAAATATTGTTGTTTAAAACAGTTGCCTTGTCGGCTTTTATTAGTTGTTTTGGAGATAGTATATACATACTAATAAAGTTAATAAAAAAAACCTCTCGAAGTTGAGAGGTTTTTTAATTTTTTATCCTTTAAAAACGCCCATGTTTGCGTATTTATTCATTCGTTGTTTTACCAATTCTTTAGAAGATAAATCTTTTAAGACTTTATAAGCACTAAGAATGGTTTTTTCAACTTCTTTAAAAGCAACTTCTCTATCATAGTGTGCCCCACCAAGAGGTTCTTTAATAATACCATCAATTAACTTTTGTTTTTTCATGTCTTCAGCAGTTAATTTTAAGGCATCAGCTGCTTTTTCCTTGTGTTCCCAACTTCTCCATAAAATAGAAGAACAAGATTCTGGTGAAATCACTGAATACCATGTATTTTCCATCATATATACTCTATCTCCAACTCCAATACCTAATGCACCACCTGATGCTCCTTCTCCAATTACTATAGTAATAATTGGTGTTTTTAAACGAGTCATTTCTAATATGTTACGAGCAATAGCTTCACCTTGTCCGCGTTCTTCAGCTTCTAAACCTGGATATGCACCTGGAGTATCTAATAAAGTTACTACTGGAATACCAAATTTTTCAGCCATTTTCATTAAGCGTAATGCTTTTCTATAACCTTCTGGATTAGACATTCCAAAATTTCTATATTGTCGAGTTTTAGTGTTGTAACCTTTTTGTTGACCAATAAACATAAATGACTGATCTCCAATTTTACCTAAACCACCAACCATTGCTTTATCGTCACCTACCGTTCTGTCTCCATGTAATTCCATAAAGGTATCACCTGTAAGTGCATTGATATGATCTAATGTATAAGGTCTGTTTGGATGACGAGAAAGTTGTACTCTTTGCCAAGCAGTTAAGTTTTTATAGATGTCTTTTTTTGTTTTAAGTAATTTAGCCTCAATGTTTTTACAACTTTCAGTCATGTCAACATCGCTTTCTTTACCAATTAATTCACATTTAGTAAGTTGCTCTTCTAATTCTTTAATAGGTAATTCAAAATCTAAATATTCCATATTTTTAAGTTTGGATGTAATTACAAATATAATAACTTATCAATTTTGAGAGTTATTATATTTACTTTTTTTATTTTTTAAAATTCCGTTAATTATAACAGTAATAACAATAACAAGTCCTCCAATATAGAATTGGGGGCTCATTTTTTCTTTATCACCAAAAAATAACACAGCTAAAATAATACCATAAACAGGTTCTAAATTTACTGTTAGCATAACGGTGTATGGTGTTAGGTATTTCATAATTTTTACTGAAACCACAAAAGCATAAGCGGTACAAATACTGCTTAATATTAGTAAGTAAATAATATCTGAATTTTTTAAAGAGAAATCTTGAATTGAAAAATCAGATATTGCAAAAACATAAACGGAGATAAATGCTACGCCAAAAAGTAACTGATAGAACGAGATTACATCAGCTTCAAATTCTCTAATGTATAAGCCATTTAATACCGTAAATAAAGCAGATAAAAATGAAGCTATTAAAGCATAAATGATACCTAATGTATATTGACTTTCAACATTAAAAATAATGTATAATCCAGCAATTACTATTAATCCAAATAATAATTCCAAAAAAATTAATCTTCTTTTAAAGAATAGAGGTTCTATAAGTGATGTAAATAATGCTCCTGTACTCATTGCAACTAAAGCAATTGAAACATTGGCAACCTTTATGGCTGAAAAAAACGCAACCCAATGTAAAGCTATAATAGTACCGCTAATTAAAAATTTTAACAATCCTCTAGGAGTAGTTTTGAGAGACTTTTTTTTAATTAAAAAATAAATAAAAAGAATTAGAACAGCAAAAAACATTCTGTACCAAACCAATGGAATTGCATCAACACTAATTAAGGCTCCTAAAATAGCTGTAAACCCCCAAATAAACACTAAAAAGTGAAGATGTATGTAGTTGTTTAGTTTAGTTTTTAGCATTTCTAAAGTATAAATAGATTGCTAATGCTCCAAAAATAATATTTGGAGACCACACCATTATAAATGAATTTGTATTCGCTCCAGCACCTAATACCTCAGCAATTTTTAAGAAAAACACATAAACAAACATGAGTGAAATACCTATTGCGAGATTAACTCCCATTCCGCCTCTTCGTTTTTTTGATGCAAGGGCAACAGCAATAAAAGTTAAAATATATGATGATATTGGTAAACTAGTTCTTTTATGAAATTCTACTAAATAAGTGTTTAAATTACTAACTCCCCGTTTTTTAGATTGTTGAATGAAATCATACAATTTAAAGGAAGTCATTTCTTTAGCCATATAGGCAACATTTACTAAATCTTTAGGTGTAAAAGTAAAAGTAGTATCTAGTTTTGAACCATATTCAATACTATCTTTATCCTTATAAATGTACCTTTTTCTATAGTTAGTTAATGTAAATGTACTATCACTTTCTTTCCATTTAATATTGTCAGAAAATAATTTATAAGTTAGTTTATTTCCCTCAAATTTTTCATAGGAGAAACTATATCCCGTATTTGTTTCAACTCTAAAGTTTTTTAAGAAAATATAATCATTAGGACCCAATTGTAAATTAACATTAGTTAAATAACTAGAGTCAAATTTTTTAGTGATTACATACGTTCTTATAAATTCTTCATATATTTTATTACTACGAGGTACAATAAAGTGATTCATAAGTAATGCAAATACTGTGATAATTGTAGCTCCTATAAAATATGGTTTGAGAAATCTAGTAAATGATATTTTTGCAGAGTGTATTGCAATAATCTCTGTATTACTCGATAATTTTGAAGTGAAAAATATAACAGCAATAAATAGCGCTAAAGGCAAAAAAGTATTTCCGAAAATGATGATAAAATTTACATAATAATCTTTAATAATTTCACCGACTGATAAGTCAGCATATCTTAAAAATTTATCAACTTTTTCAGATACATCAATTGCAATTGCAATTGGTAACAATAATGTTAATACTAAAGCAACAGAGCCTAAATATTTTTTTAAAATGTATTTATCAAGTATTCTCAATTGCTAACTTTTTTATTAAAGTCTTTTGTCTAATTGTTTAACCATACGGTTTTTCCATTCCGTAAAATCTCCTGCTAATATATGCTTTCTTGCTTCACGAGTCAACCATAAATAAAAACCTAAATTATGAATTGAAGCGATTTGTTTTCCGAGTAATTCATTAGCGGCAAATAAGTGACGTAAATATGCTTTTGAATAGATTGTATCTACAAAAGTTATTCCCATATCATCAATAGCAGAAAAATCATTTTCCCATTTTTTATTTTTAATATTAATGGTTCCGTGAGCTGTAAATAACATTCCATTACGCGCATTTCGTGTAGGCATTACACAGTCAAACATATCTACTCCTAACGCAATATTTTCTAAAATGTTGATTGGTGTACCAACTCCCATTAAATATCTTGGCTTATCTTCAGGAAGAATTGCTGTAACAATTTCAGTCATTTCATACATTTCTTCAGCAGGTTCTCCCACAGAAAGTCCTCCAATAGCATTTCCTTCGGCACCAACAGAAGCAATAAACTCAGCGGACTGTTTTCTTAAATCTTTGTAAGTACTTCCTTGAACTATAGGAAAAAAAGCTTGAGTATGATCATATTTTAATGGTGTTTTATCTAAATGAGTAATACAACGGTTTAACCAACGATGTGTCATATGCATAGAGCGTTTAGCATAGCTGTAATCACAAGGATACGGCGTACATTCATCAAAAGCCATAATAATATCAGCACCGATTGTACGTTGAATTTCCATCACGTTTTCAGGTGTAAATGTATGATAAGAACCATCAATATGGCTTTTAAATTTCACACCTTCTTCTTTTATTTTTCTTCTACTAGAAAGAGAATAAACTTGATAACCACCACTATCAGTTAAAATATTACGATCCCAATTCATAAATTTATGCAAACCACCAGCTTGCTCCAAAATTTGTGTTTGTGGGCGTAAGTATAAATGATACGTATTTCCTAAAATAATATCAGGATTTATTTCATCTTTTAATTCGGATTGGTGAACGCCTTTAACTGTACCAACAGTACCAACAGGCATAAAAATAGGTGTTTCAATTTCACCGTGATCAGTTGTAATTTTACCAGCTCTAGCCTTGCTTTGAGCGTCAGTTTTCTCTAATTTAAATTGCATAGTCGGCAAAGATAGTTATATAATTTCGAACGAGTAAAAAATTAAATGACAGATAGTATTAAATCTTGAAGTTAGACATGAAGCTTGGTTTTAGCTATTCCTTCTTCTTTTTGGTTGAAAATTTGGTTTTCTATTTTTTGGAGAAAATTCTTTCTTCGAAAAGGTCTTTTTTTGAATATCATTTGATGCTTCTTCGGTTTTAGAAGAAGTAGCAATCATTTCGTTAATTTGATTCATTTCTTCAGAAGTTAATTCTCTCCATTGACCAACTTCCAAATTACCAATAGTAACATTCATAATTCTTGTGCGTTTTAGTTTGGTTACATCATATTCTAAATATTCGCACATTCTTCTAATTTGCCTATTTAAACCTTGTGTTAATATAATTTTGAACGTATTTTTATTGAGTTGTTCAACGAAGCATTTTTTTGTTATAGTTCCTAATATAGGAATCCCTTGACTCATTTTCTGAATAAAATCAGTTGTAATTAGTTGATTTACAGTTACAATATATTCTTTTTCGTGATTATTTCCTGCTCTCAGAATTTTATTTACAATATCACCATCGTTTGTTAAAAAAATTAATCCTTCCGAAGGTTTATCTAATCTGCCAATTGGAAAAAGTCGTTCAGGGTGATTGATATAGGTAATAATATTTTTACGTTCTTTAGAATCTGTTGTACAAACAATTCCAATAGGCTTATTAAAAGCTATGTACAGCGTTTTAGGTTTTACTTGTAAAAGTTTACCGTTAATTTTAACAATATCACCATCCGTAACACGATTTCCTAATTGAGTAGGCTTTCCGTTAATTGTAACCTTTCCATCTACAATTAATTTTTCAGCTTCTCTGCGAGAACAAATGCCGGTACTGCTGATATATTTATTTAAATTAATTGAATTTTCGTTCGTATTTTCCACGTATAGAAATTTAAAGCGACAAAGTTACTAAATTATGTTTTGTATTTATTTCAAAGAAACACTAATTATGCTTATTCCGTGAGCGTCTTCTAATTGACTATTTGGAATATCAGGACCTATTGAAAATTGGATGCTTTCACTATTTTGGATATTAAAATTAGAATGAATGTTATGCTCCAAATAATACGGTAAAAAGCTTGGATAAGGTCTAGGGAGCGTAACTGTTTTTACAGGCTTTAAATCATTTAGTGAAATTTCGTATTCTTTTAGTTCAGTGCCAATTTCAATAACTTTTCCAAACGAAGATCCATCATTCATTACAAATGCTATAAGCAATTTACAAGGCTTATTATTTAAAGCGTTACCATAAAAGACAAGATTTTCTTTTGAAGTTACATCTGATTTTCGACCTTCAATTTTATCAATAATAAAATGCTTAAAGCTATAATCATAAATTGGTTTTGCATTTAAATTTTCATTGTCCTGCACAAATAATTTTTCAATATTTACTTGATATTCTGCTTCATTTTCATTTTTTGTTGGTAAAAGTTTAAATGTATTTCGCCATTCTTTAACTAATAAATCAGCATCTGTTTTTGCGTTAAAAAGATAGATTGGATTTGAATTAGGAACAACAGAAATTTCATAAGTACTTTTGTCATAAAAATCCCAATCATAAGGCTCGCCTTCAGAATTACCGGGAAATGTTATACATTTATCATCTTCTTTTACAATAATTTGATATTTTAAATAACCAGTTGTTATGATTTCAGATAGAACTTTTGCTGAATAATTATAACCATTTCTTTCCATGACTAGTATTTCTCTCTTGAAACCATTATATATCTGTAATTCAACTTTTGTAGGATTTTTTGGCGCCACAATTTGAGCTGTGATTTCCAATTCACTATTTTTTGAAATTTCTTTAATAGGAATATGTTTTAAATATGTTTTTGTAACGTTACTCTTTGGAGCAAAAAAATCATTTAATTTATTATCTTTCCATTCGTCATTTGATGACCAATTTTCAGGGACACCTTTTTTACTTATAATATAGGTTCCGGGCATTATTAAAAATGAAGTTTCATTTACAGTGGTTGAGTAATTATTATCAGCATTAATAGCTTCTACAGTATAGTTTGAACCTAAATCATTTAAATTAATTCTCATTTTCCATTCCTCCCAATTTACAACTCCAACAATTTTTTTAGGGCTATTGTGCCCAAACGGATTGTCTACCCAAATAGCATCGGGCATTACTTCTAAACGCCAAGTACCTTTACTTAACTTATCCAAAAAGTAAGCCCCTTTTCCTTCATAGTTAACTATTTCAGAATTTCCAAAACCTACTATTTGAGTTAATTTTTTTTCATTTATTGGTTTTGAAGAAGTGTTATTTGTATAAATAAACTTATCACTTGAATTATACTCAGCTAAGTCATTTTCATAATCAACCTTAAAATTATCAAAAGAAGTATTGTCGGGATATCTTCCGAAGTTTTTATACATTGGAATTTGATGAAATACTTCAGATGTAATCATCAAGCTCAATGCTTTTTGTGGTGTATAAACCAAATTCATATAATGCGTATTGTATTCGGTATTTACATTTGCATAATATGTCGGGTCATAGGCGAAGTGTGTAGCAATTTGAATACCAGCTTCTCTAAAGCTTCTAGCCATTGCCGGATAAATATATGATTTTCCAACATCGGCAGCATCAAATTCATATACTAATTTTGCTCCTTTGTGCTTTTTAATCGTTTCTTCAAAAGGAATATTATACTTATTCACATTAGGTAAAAGGTTTCCAGATAATTCTCTTTGATATCCTAAACCCGTTGGATACCACTGAAAGGTTCCACCTTGAATACCACCATTAAAATAAGCATCTGCAAAATGAACTGCGTGACTTATATTGTAAAAAATTGGTTTTTTAGTTCCTGTTTTACGTACTGAATTTGTCATTCCTTGCACAAATTTAGTAACACTTTCAGCATCACCTCTATGATGCGGCTCGTTGCTAATCTCAAAGGCAATAATATTTGGTTCGTCTTTGTAAGCAATTCCAGTATATGGATTCACATGATTTAATAATTGAAACAAATAATTTTGTTGCGCTTTTATTGCTTCAGGATTAGTAAGGCAATCATTTTTCCCATATTTATACGAAAATCCAAGCGTGTTTTCATCAGGTTCAGGCCAACCGTTTCCCCAAAAAGCAATAGGTGTAATAATAAAATTAATATTTTTTTCTTTTAATTTTTTTAATAGATAATCAAAAGCATCTAAGTGTTCATTTTCTATTAGATTTCCGAGGGTATCACTTATCTCTGTATCCCAAACATGAACACGATATAAATCAAATCCAAGCCGTGAGAAATGATACACATCATTGTCAATAGCTTCTTTTAGATTAATATTCAATTGTTTTGCTGTGCGAAAACCATGAGCAAAGGGAACCGTATAATTTACGCCAAAACCATGAACTTCTTCATTGTTTTCAGTCCATTTCATAATTCCATTAGTATCTACATAAATAGTAGCATCTGAGGATTGATTTTGAGCAAAAGAATAACTAAAACTTAAAAGAAAAGTAAGTAATACTATTATTGAATATCCTTTTAAATTTTGAATATAGTTATTTAGAAATAGAGAAGTTGAGTTCATTTTTATTGATTATTAATATATTAAATGAGTTCCTTTAGAAATTTAAACGAAATAAACGGAACATTCATTATTGAATTTTTAATGGTGTAATTTTGAAAATTCATTCACAATATTTACGGAATTTTTAGCAATTATATTTATTGCACAACTTCCAAAGCCTTTACCCTTCATTTTTGATCCAATTACATTACCACTTAAAATAACGCTATTAATGAAAGTATTGATTTCCATTTCTTTATTCGGAATAAGTTCATTTTCAATAGATAAAATAATTTATTGAAATCGTATGTTTTACTAAAAATAAACTCTATTGAGCAAATGTAAAAATATTTCTCAAGAAAAACGGGTGAGCACTAGTTTGTTTTTGTGTAAATGAAATGTACTTTAGCATTGATTTTTATGATATTACAAAATTTATAATAATGAAATATTTCACCATTTTAATACTATTATTTTTTATTTCTTGTTCATCTGGGGAAAACCTAGATGAAAAAAATGATGAAGAAGTAATAACCAATCAGCCTCCCAGTTTTTATTATGGTGCAGATTTATCCTATGTTAATGAAATGGAAGATTGTGGAGCCGTTTATAAAGATTTAAGCGGTATTTCAAAAGATCCATATAAAATATTTAAGGAAGCAGGCGCAAATTTGGTTAGAGTTCGACTTTGGAATAACCCATCTTGGACGAATTACTCAAATTATGAAGATGTAAAAAAAACAATTTCAAGAGCAAAAGCAGAAGGAATGAATGTTTTACTCGATTTTCATTATTCTGATACTTGGGCCGATCCATCAAAGCAAGAAATTCCTGCTGCTTGGGAAAGTGAATTAAATAATACAGTAACTTTAGGAGACTTGTTGTACAATTATACATACCAAATACTTAATGATTTAGCATATGCAAATTTATTACCAGATATTGTTCAGGTTGGAAACGAAATTAACCCAATGATTCTTCAACAAGGCGAACTTCAATGGCCAATAGACTGGAATAGAAATTCATATCTTATCAATAAAGGAATTAAAGCTGTAAGAGATATTTCAGCTGCAAAAAAGAAAGAAATAGAAGTAATGCTTCATATTGCACAACCTGAAAACGGTTTGTGGTGGTTTGAACAAGCAACTCAAAATGGCGTTACAGATTTTGATTGGATTGGGCTTTCCTATTATCCTATTTGGTCAGATTATACATTGGCAACTCTTTCAACCCCATTAACAACTTTAATTAACACATACAAAAAAAGGCTAATGATTGTTGAAACGGCCTATCCGTTCACTCTTGAAAATGCAGATTCAGCAAACAATATACTTGGAAGTGATGCTATAATTACTGGCTATCCCGCAACACAAATAGGACAATTAAATTATCTTAATAAATTGAAAAGTATTATTGAAATTTCAGGAGGAGAAGGTCTCATTTATTGGGAGCCTGCTTGGGTGTCAACAAATTGCAGTACGCTTTGGGAACAAGGTTCCCATTGGGACAATGCCACATTATTCGATTTTAATAACCAATCTACTTTAGGAATGAAATTTTACAATGCTTCCTTAAGTAATTAATTTTTACACAAATGAAATCACTTAAATTATTCTTGAATAGAACAGTGCTTATTTTTATGTTGTTTATTACAATTTCAGAAATTAAGGCACAAGAAAGAGATGTTTTTACACTTCAAAAAGATTGGAAATTTACTAAAGGAAACCCTGAAAATGCATCCCAAACAGATTTTGATGCTACTTCTTGGCAAGATGTTATAATTCCTCATGATTGGGCAATAACTGGTCCGTTTATTATTGATGGTGATGGAGATACAGGGAAACTTCCTTGGAAAGGTGAAGGTTGGTATAGAAAGCAACTAGAAATCCCCTCAAATTATATAAATAAAAGAATTTATCTGATTTTTGATGGTGTTATGGCTTTCCCAAAAGTATATGTAAATGGAAAATTAGCAGGTGAATGGGATTATGGATACAACTCATTTCAATTAGATATTACTGATTTTGTGAATTTTGGAGGTGAAAATATTTTAGCTGTTCACGCAGACACCAGAGAACATGAAAGTAGGTGGTACCCGGGAGGAGGTATTTATAGAAAAGTACAAATGTTAGTCGTTAATCCAATTCACGTTGCCGTATGGGGAACCTATATTACTACCCCAATTGTGAAACCTAATTATGCCGATGTTAGGATAAGTACATCCGTTCAAAATCAATCAAAAGACTTAGAAGCTATTAAAGTTGAACAAATTATATTAAATTCAAAAGGTGATGAAGTTGCAAGAGCATCAATTTTAGGGAATATTTCAGCAGGAATAACAAAAGATTTTGAGGTTACAGCACAAATAGCCAATCCAATACGTTGGGATGTAGAAAATCCGATACTTTATAAAGCGGTAACTACCATTTATAAAAATGATGAAATAATAGATACTTATTCAACATTATTTGGTGTTAGAACAATTCGTTTTACAGCGGATGATGGTTTTTATTTGAATGATAAAAGAATACAATTAAAAGGAGTAAATCTTCATAGTGATTTTGGGCCTTTAGGAGTTGCTTTTAATGAAAGAGCTATGGAACGCCAATTAGAAATTATGAAATCAATGGGTGCAAATGCTATTAGAAATAGTCATAATGTTACTGCACCAGAAGTATTAGATTTGTGTGATAAGATGGGGATTTTAGTTTTTAATGAGGCATTTGATAAATATGATGCTAAAATAGACATTACTTCAGAAACCAATTTTGAAGATTATGCACATAGAAATATTCGAAATTTTGTAGTTCGTGATCGAAATCATCCATCCATATTTATTTGGAGTGTTGGTAATGAAATTGGAGATGTTCAATGGAATTTAAATAACGGATTTAAGAAGTTGCACACTATGGTAAATTATGTGAACAAATATGATCCAACACGTCCAACTACATTGGCAAATGACAATTTGGAAAGTGCTAATTTACGTCATTTTGATTATTACGATGTGCATAGTTGGAACTATACAAGACGTTACCGTTTGGCAAGACAGCTTGAACCTAATAAATCTGTAATTATTAGTGAGTCAGCTTCTACACTCAGTACAAGAGGGTTTTACGAATTTCCATTGCCTTTAAAAAAGGATGACTTCACTAAATCTTTACAAGTTAGTTCGTATGATTTTAATGCACCTGATTGGGCTGAAATAGCTGATGATGATTTTATGTGGCAACAAGATGAAAACTATGTTGCAGGTGAATTTGTGTGGACTGGTTTTGATTATTTGGGAGAGCCAACACCTTATGGAAATAAAGCAGTTATAAAAATGGGAATGACAGATAAAGAAGCTTCACGAAGTTCTTATTTTGGAATTGTTGATTTGGTTGGTATTCCGAAAGACAGATATTATTTATATAAAAGTTATTGGAAACCAGAGGAAAATACAATTCATATTTTGCCTCATTGGAATTGGGAAGATAGAGAAGGTAAAAAAACTCCCGTATTTGTATATACAAATGGTGATTGCGCTGAACTTTTTATAAATGGAAAAACACAAGGAAAGCAATGTAAAAAACCTTCTTCTAAAATTTCAACAGAGCGATTTAGATTGATGTGGGATGATGTTGTTTATGAGCCAGG
This sequence comes from uncultured Lutibacter sp., assembly GCF_937891065.1. Classification (GTDB taxonomy): domain Bacteria; phylum Bacteroidota; class Bacteroidia; order Flavobacteriales; family Flavobacteriaceae; genus Lutibacter. The sequence goes on from NZ_CALAEQ010000183.1 coordinate 43,256, forward strand.
GGAAGTAAAAGTGATTGTTTATAAGGAAGGTAAGTTTATTGGTGAAAAAATAATAAAAACAACAGGAAAACCTTATAGAATAAAATTGACTCCGGACAGAACAATTATAAATACAACGAAGAAGAATCTTTCCTATATTCTTATAGAAGCATTTGATAAAGATGGAAATTTATGTCCTTTAGCAGATAATCAAATTGAAATAACAACTGAAGGAAACGGGTATATTGCAGGAGTTGGGAATGGAAACCCACAATCATTTAAGCCATTTAAGTCAAACTATGTAGACCTTTTCTATGGAAAAGCGATGCTTATTTTATCAGCTGGTTTCGAAAAAGGGAATACAAAGGTAATTGCTTCAACAAAAGGGTTACTAAAAGACTCTGTTGTAATTAAAATTGAATAAATTAATTTAAAAATAAAACCCAATAAATCATTTGATTTATTGGGTTTTTGCGGAGAATGAGGGATTCGAACCCCCGGAGGTGTGACCCTCAACAGTTTTCAAGACTGCCGCAT
>NZ_CALAEQ010000184.1 GCF_937891065.1 uncultured Lutibacter sp.
ATTTAATAAAATAATATATGATTTTAAATACTGAGTTAGAATACAAAGGAAATCTGTTTCCAACAAAAATAGTTTTTTATAAAAAACACGTAGATACCTTATATTTTAAAAGTGAAAATAATGTAACCCTTCAAGTTACTGTACAAAGAGATAGTGTTTTAAGATTTCGTTTTGCTACAAGTTCAATTTTTGAAAATGATTTTTCTTATGCGATTACTGAAAATGCAAGTAAAGGTTACAATCATTTAGAAATTGATGAAGATGATGATAAATATATAATTACAACTTCAAAATTAATTTGCCATATTTCAAAATTGGATATGAGAACTTCAATCTTTGACGCAAAAGATAAAAGTCTTATTTGTGAAGATGAACTCGGTTTTCATTGGGAAGAGAGTTATGAAAATGGTGGAGACATTGTAAAAATGTCAAAAGTATCGCAAGAAGGTGAAAGTTTTTATGGTTTAGGAGATAAACCCGTTGATATAAATTTAAAAGGAAAACGATTTGAAAATTGGGTTACTGATTCATATGCTTTTGGAAGAACTACAGATCCAATTTATAAAGCCATTCCATTTTATTTAGGCCTACATCATAAAAAATCATACGGAATATTTTTTGATAATACATTTCGTTCATTTTTTGATTTTTGCCATGAACGTAGAAATATTACAAGCTTTTGGGCACAAGGAGGAGAAATGAATTACTATTTTATTTATGGTCCAAATATGCCTGATGTAGTATCAAACTATACAGATTTAACGGGTAAACCACATCAATTACCACCACTTTGGGCCTTGGGTTATCATCAATGCAAATGGAGTTACTATCCTGAATCAAATGTTAAAGAGCTTGCCAATAAGTTTAGGGAATTAAAAATTCCATGTGATGCCATTTATTTGGATATTGATTATATGGATGGTTTTAGATGTTTTACTTGGAATAAAGAGCATTTTCCAGACCCGAAAAGGATGGTAAAGGAATTATTAGATGATGGTTTTAAAACGATTGCTATTATAGATCCAGGAATTAAAATTGATAATGATTACAATATATATAAAGAAGGTTTAGAAAATGATTATTTCTGTAAACGTGCAGATGGTCCTTATATGAAAGGGAAAGTTTGGCCTGGAGAATGCTATTTTCCGGATTTTACAAACCCAAAAGTACGAGAATGGTGGTCTGGACTTTTTAAGGAGTTGATTGAAGATATAGGAGTGAAAGGTGTATGGAATGATATGAATGAACCAGCAGTTATGGATGTTCCAGGAAAAACATTTCCAAATGATGTTCGTCATAATTACGATGGAAACAATTGCAGCCACAGAAAGGCACATAATATATATGGAATGCAGATGGCAAGAGCTACTTACCACGGGTTAAAAAAGTTTTCATATCCAAAACGACCTTTTGTTATTACAAGAGCTGCATATTCGGGAACACAACGTTATACTTCAACTTGGACAGGTGATAATGTGGCAACTTGGGATCATTTAGCAATTGCAAATAATCAAGCACAACGTATGTGTATGTCTGGTTTTTCATTCGCAGGTTCTGATATTGGAGGTTTTGCTGAACAACCAAATGGAGAGTTATTTGTTCGTTGGATTCAATTAGGAGTTTTTCACCCTTTTTGTAGAGTCCATTCGTCAGGTGATCACGGAGACCAAGAACCTTGGACTTTTGGAAAAAGCATGACGGATATTACAAGAAAATTTATTGAGATTAGATATCAACTATTACCTTATTTATATACTGCTTTTTGGAGATATACTAATGAAGGAATCCCAATTTTGAAATCGCTTGTACTTTTTGATCAAGATGATAAACATACACATCATAGAAATGATGAATTTATTTTTGGAGAAAAAATATTAGTTTGCCCAATTTTAGAGCCAAATGCAAAAGGAAGAAGAATGTTTATACCAAGAGGTGATTGGTATAATTTCTGGACTGATGAATTAGTGCAAGGAGGAGAAGAAAAATGGGTAGATGCAGATATAGATAGCTTGCCAATTTTTGTAAAAGCTGGTGCAATTATTCCAAAGTATCCAATTCAACAATATGTTGGAGAAAAAGAAATAGATCAATTAAAATTAGATATTTATTTTAAAGAAGGGAAAGAAGAATCTCAGGTTTATGAGGATGCTAATGATGGTTATGATAATAAAAAAGGACGTTATAGTTTACGGAATTTTAAACTAGTTGGAAATGAAGATTCATTAACTATTAAACAATTTAAATCAGGTAAGTATATAACTGAATACCAAACATTTGAAATTATATTGCATGGTTTACCTTTCGTAATTAAAAAGATTGAAATTGATAATGAAGAAATTGATATCACTCAATATAATAGTAATGATAATAGTTTAATTGTAAGTAAAGAGTTTACAGATATTCAATTTATTGGTGAATAATCGTACGTTGTTAAATACATTATAAAAAGAAGTTTTTTAGTTAGAACTAAAGTTATAATAAATGAGATTTCAATTCATGTTGGAATCTCATTTATTTTTTAATAATGTAATAATATCTCATAGCTAAAGCTAAAACAAAAGGTAGTAAAGCCAAATTAAATACTTGAATTTTTAGCAACCATAAAATTACCATGATGAATAATAAAACAATTAAAAACCAATTATAATACTTTAGCCATGTTGGTAATTTAGATTTTAATATTAAAAATGCAACTACCAAATTAGGAGCAAAAGCCCATAAGAAATTGAAATTCTTGTAAGTAGCTGTATGTGAGGTTGCAAACCATAATAATAGTACTACAACTCCAACCAGTCCTGTACTAAAGTAAAGTGTAAAATCTAACCATTTAGATCTTTTAAGTGATGAGAAGTTTTTATAGGTTATAAATAGTATAAATAATGCTAAACATAAAAAAGTGATAAAAGGTATTAGTATTGAAAAAGGTTGATTAAGTTTTTTTTCTTTTAAAATTGTAAGTCTTTTTTTAACTAATTCTGTTGTGTTATTTTGGGTTGTTATAGTAGCATTATCAAAAGCTTCATAAATATAATCTGGTAAAAATTTATAGTCATCTTTAGTGGCTTTTTTGTCTATTACAGAACCTAAGGCTAAATCTATTCCAAATTTAGACCAAGGATGATTGCTGGTATAATCAGCGATTAAATCTCTATGGGTTTTATTTGTAGTAATATGAGTATTGTTAAAATGAACCTTATCTTTTAAAACGGTTTTTATAACATCTTCAATTTTGGTTGAACAGTTATCATAAAAAAAATCGTATTGATAGGATTTGTTTTCTGGTTTTGCATTGTTTTCTAAAAAATTAAAAACTGCTTGAACTTCATTAATATTTAAAGCTAATTCTTGCGTTTTTACCCAACGGTTTCCATATTGATACTCTCTTAAAAATCGACTAAAAGTTGAAGTAGATAGTTGGTATGTAAGTTTACCTTTTGCGAAATTTAAATAAAAGTTGGGAGCATTAAAATCAAAGGTTCCATAATTATATATTTTGTCCAACCCTAAATTAGAATCATACACTCTAAATGCACTATGCCCAAAGGTTGAATATAATTCATTCCCAGGCCCACAGGTTACAACGCTAATGGTTGCTTTTTCCGTTAGTTGTTGTGCCGTTATTTGAATATAACTTAAGAATAGTAATGTGAAAAAGAAATAAATTTTATTCATAGTTATTTAAAATTATCAAATGCTATTTTAATTGAAAATACGTTTGAATACAAAGCATTTCCTATACTAGCAATATTAGTTAGCGCATAATCTAATTGAATTCCTTTATATTTAAATCCAACTCCAAAATTAGGTTGAAACACCAATTCCTTACTGTTATCAAACTGCAATTCATTTTGCATATTTCCAATACCACCACGTAAAAAAACAGTATTCATATATCCTACTTGAAAACCAAGCGCAGGATCAATACTTACTATATCACTTGATATTAAATCGTTTGTTTTAGTAAATCTCAAATTTAGATCTACTTCCGTCAATAAATTGAAATCTTTTGAAAATATAAACTGTTTTGCAATTCCTAATTGTGCTTTTGGCAAAGTTATTTCAGTACTTTCAGGTAATTCTTGATTTTGATCAAGAATGGAATTTTTAATTTTTTCAAATTCATTTTCATCAATGCTCCATGAATTAAAGGTAGTGGTAATATCGCGAAGCATCAAACCAAATTTCCAATCGTTTCTTTGGTATTGAAGTGCTGCATCAATGCCAAAACCCCATGAAGTTGCAAAGTCACCAATAATTCTTCTAACTATTTTAACATTTCCACCAATAGTTAAACCTTCAATACGTGATTGTCGTGCATAGCCAATATTTAATGCATAATCTGCTGCTGAAAATAAACTGATTCTATTATAATCTATATTTCCTTCATTGTCAATAAGTTCAGTGGTATTTAATATATCATCAACTCCAAATCTTATGAGTGAAATTCCTAGAGCACTTTTATCATCAATTGGCATTGCAAAACCTGCATAATCATATTTAGCAATTCCTGCAAAATATTCAGCATGCATAATAGCTCCTTGATACTCCTTTACAGCTGTTAAACCTGCCGGATTCCAATAAATTGAATTTACATCGTTACTTGTTGCGACTACAGCCTTTCCCATACCAAAAGCAGCAGCATCAACACCAATATTTAAAAATTCGTTCGAATATTTCCGAACAGATTGACTTATGGCAAGCTGACTAATAAAAAATAGAATGTATAGGTTTTTTTTCAATGTAACTTATTTAATGAGCGAATTTATAAAAACTTTAGAAGTTAATGTGGAATAATTAAGAAATAAAATGATGAATAGAATCTAAAATCCGCTTTTCACTCCAAAATAAATCTTTTCCGAAGATAGAAGTATTAAATCCAACATGACCACCATATTTTGGCATTTCTAAATTGAGATATGAATGATTTTGAGCTTCTTGAATTGGAAAACAACTTTCAGAAAGAAAAGAATCATCTAAAGCATTTATCAATAATGTGGGAATTGTAATAGTTGGTATAAATTGCTTGCTACTGCATTTAGCCCAATAATCTTCCGCATTTTTATAGCCGAATAATGGTGCTGTAACAGCATTGTCAAAATCTTTAAATGAATTAGATCTTAAAACGGATTCTTTATCAATGCTGTTTTCTGGAAATTTCACCATTTTAAGTACTGTTTTCTCTTTTAATGTTTTTAAAAATCGATTCATATAAATTGAATTCTGCCACGTTGCTAAAGCAGAAGAAGAACCTTCTAAATCGCAAGGAACAGATATTGCAATTGCTCCTTTCACTTCAGAAGCAATCGAATTGGTTTCACCCAAATATTTCAAAGTGATATTTCCACCCATACTATATCCTAAAAGTAAAATATTTTTATAGGAATAATTTTCTAAAATATAATTTATAGTAATTTCTAAATCGTCAGTTTTTCCACTATTATAGGAGTGCAAATGATTGTTGTCTTCACCGCTGCATCCCCTGAAGTTTAGCGCGACACAATCAATTTTGTTATAATTTAAATAATTAATAGCTGAAATAATATAGCTAGATTGTGAACTTCCTTCTAAACCATGCATCGCTATAACTAATGTGTTTGAACCCACTGCTGAAAAATCTAAATCTAAAAAATCAGTATCAGGAGTTGAAATTCTCTTTCTCTGATAGTCAATCTTTTTTTTATAAAATAGCGTTTTATATACTGTATTAAAATGGGCATTTTTAAATAGAAATTGAGGTTTATAAGTTGATTTAATAAGTGACATAGCAATAAATTATAAAAATTAAAATAGAATTTTAAATAGTGAAAAACAATTCACTAAATTTAACAAAATTTTCTAAAATGACTTTTAAAAAACATATACCTAATTTAATTACGCTACTTAACTTATTATCAGGAACGATAGCTGTTTTATTTGCTGCTAATAATGAATTAGTGATGGCTGCCTATTTCGTATTTCTAGGAATAGTATTCGATTTTTTTGACGGTTTTGTTGCCAGAATTCTACATGTTCAAGGTGAATTAGGAAAACAATTAGATTCTTTAGCGGATATGGTTACAAGTGGAGTAGTACCTGGAATTGTAATGTATCAGTTACTTTTTAATGCAATTCATAAGCAATGGATGGATAATTTATCATGTGAAATTGGCAATTGGATCTCTTTTGATGAATATCATTTACATTGGATTCCTTTTGTTGGTTTATTATTTACATTGGCAGCTGGTTTAAGATTGGCAAAATTTAATATTGATGAACGGCAAACAAGTTCTTTTATAGGTTTACCAACACCTGCATCTACACTAGTGGTTTTATCGTTTCCTTTAGTTTTAATGTTTAATTCGAATGAGGTTGCGAATAATATGATTGAAAATGTGTGGTTTTTAATTGGAATAACTGTACTTCTTAGTTATTTAATGAATGCTGAAATTCCCTTATTTTCATTAAAGTTTAAAGATTATAGTTGGAAAAAGAATAAAATAAAATTTATTTTTATTGCAATATCTGCTTTTTTAATTGTTTTGCTTCAATTTGTTGCAATACCGATAGTAATTGCAGTCTATATATTAATTTCACTGGTTACGAAAGAATAAATGAAGTTTTGAATCTTTAATGAAATAGTAAATTATTTAACATAAAAAAAGAGAGCTTAATAGCTCTCTTTTTAAATTATAATAAGTTATTTATTATTATCTCATAATTGTTTGTTTTCTATCAGGACCTACAGAAACTATTTTCACAGGAACTTCAACAAAATCTTCAATAAATTTAATGTAATCATTTAATTCTTTTGGAAGTGTATTATGACTTGACATAGCCGTTAAATCTTCCTTCCAGCCTTTAAATTCTGTGTAAATAGGAGTAACGTTATGCTCTTCAATATTATAAGGGAAATGAGTTATTTCTTTCCCTTTATAATTGTAAGAAGTACAAGCTTTTAGTGTTTTAAAACCTGAAAGAACATCACCTTTCATCATCATTAATTGAGTAACACCATTTATTTCAACAGCATATTTTAAAGCAACTAAGTCTAACCAACCACAACGACGCGGGCGACCCGTAGTTGCACCAAACTCCATTCCAATTCTTCCCATTTCTTTTCCATCTTCATCAAATAATTCTGTAGGGAAAGGGCCAGAGCCAACACGCGTGGTATATGCCTTAAAAATTCCAAAAACTTCTCCAATTTTGTTTGGAGCAACTCCTAAACCTGTACAAGCTCCTGCAGCAGTTGTAGTTGAAGATGTTACATAAGGGTAGGTTCCAAAGTCAATATCTAGTAATGAACCTTGTGCTCCTTCAGCTAAAATTGATTTATTGTTTTTTATAGCATTGCTTAAATATTCTTCACTATCAATAAAAGTTAATTCTTTTAAAACATCTATAGCGTTAAAAAACTCTTTTTCTAGTTCTTTTAAATCATATTCAATATCAACTTCAAAAAACTGAAGCATTCTTAAATGTTTTTCAACAAGAGCTTGATATTTATCTTTCCAGTTTTCTAATTCTAAATCTCCAACTCTTATACCATTTCTACCGGTTTTATCCATATAAGTTGGTCCAATTCCTTTTAATGTAGATCCAATTTTAGATTTTCCTTTTGAAGTTTCACTTGCAGCATCTAAAAGACGGTGTGTTGGTAGAATTAAATGTGCTTTTCTTGATATTAATAATTTAGATTTTAAATCTAAATTATAAGAAGCTAAGTTGTCTAATTCTTTTTTAAATATAACAGGATCTATTACAACTCCATTTCCAACAAGATTTATAGCATTTTCATGAAAAATACCTGAAGGAATTGTATGTAGAACGTGTTTTCTACCATCAAATATTAAAGTGTGCCCTGCATTTGGTCCTCCTTGAAAACGAGCAATTATGTCGTAATTTGTAGTAAGTACATCTACAATTTTACCTTTTCCTTCATCTCCCCATTGCAATCCTAATAATAAGTTAACAGCCATTGTGTTTAATTAAATAGTTAATTTTTTGTTTGTTTTTTTGTTCCGTAAAAATATAATGAATGATTGTTAATATCAATATTAAAGGTATCTTCAATCGTTTTTTTAATAATTTGAATTCTAGGATCACAAAATTCAATAACTTCACCTGTATCAGTTAATATAATGTGGTCATGTTGTTTATCGAAATAACATTTTTCATAATGTGATTGATTTTGCCCAAACTGATGCTTTCGAACTAAGCCTGAGTCTAAAAGTAATTCAATGGTATTGTAAAGTGTAGCTCTACTAACTCTATAATTTTTATTTTTCATTTGAATATAGAGAGATTCTATATCAAAATGTTCCTCTAAATCGTAAATTTCTTGTAAAATAGCAAATCGTTCAGGTGTTTTTCTATGGTTATTTGATTCTAGAAAATTAACGAAAACAGTTTTTACAATTTTTTGATTTTCATTACTCATAAAAATATAATTTGAGTTGTATTGTTTAACACAACAAAGTTAGTCCTATTTATTTAATGTTTTATTTGTTGGAATCATAGTTATCAACTTTATTTGTGAATAAAATTAATGTTTATAAATTCTTTCAACAGTTTCTATTCCTTCAATTTTTTTGATACTATCACTTAATTTTTGAAGTTGAGATTTGTTTTTTACACTTACAGTAATACTTCCGTCAAAAATACCATCATGACCAGATATGTTTAAACCATGAATATTCACATTCATATTTCTTGATATAATTTCAGTAATTTCATTTACCAATCCTACATGGTCATTTCCATAAATTTTAATTATAGCTTTAAATTCTTGTTTTGTAGAATCAATCCATTTTGCACTCATAATTCTATAGGCATAATTGGATTGTAGGCTTATGGCATTTGGACAGTCCTTTTTATGAACTTTTATTCCTTCATTTATGGTTACAAATCCAAAAACTTTATCGCCTGGAATAGGATTGCAGCATGGAGATAATTTAAAATCTAAGCGTTCCTCTTCTTTTCCAAATACAAGAGAATCATAATTATCAACTACTTCATCCTTTTCATGAAGTGTGTTCTTTGGTGTACGTTGAATTTTCTTTTTGAAGAAATTTACAAACGAATTATTACGTTGAGAAATAAATTCTTTAAGCTGTGCGCTTTCAATAGAGCCACTACCAACTCTATAAAATAAATCTAAGCTTGTTTTAAGTTTAAAGAAATTAACAAGATCATTTACAACACTTTCTGAAAGAGTAATTTTTAAATGACGTAGTTTTCTTGTTAAAATTTCTTTACCTTCTTCAGCTATTTTCTTTTGATCTTCTTTTAAAGCATTTTTTATTCTAGTTCTTGCTCTTGCAGTTACCACAAAATCAAGCCAGCCTATATTCGGTTTTTGGTTGCTAGATGTTATAATTTCAACTTGATCACCACTAAACAGTTCATGACTTATGGGTTTTAATTTTCCATTAATCTTAGCACCTCTACAGTTCATACCTACTTGAGTATGAATTGAAAACGCAAAATCTAAGGCAGTTGCATTTTTTGGTAAAGCTATTAAATCCCCTCCAGGAGTAAAGACAAAAATTTCTTTTGCGTATAAATTTAACTTAAAATCTTCAACAAAATCAATGGCATTACCATCTGGGTTTTCAAGTGAATCTTTAATCTTATTTAACCAATCATCTAAACCACTTTCACGCTCATTATTGTTTTTATATTTATAATGCGCGGCATAACCTTTTTCAGCTATTTCATTCATTCTTTCAGAACGAATTTGCACTTCAACCCATTTTCCTTGTGGGCCCATAACTGTAATATGAAGCGATTCATATCCTGTAGATTTTGGTTGACTTATCCAATCTCGTAACCTGCTTGGGTTTGGTATAAAATGGTCTGTTACAATTGAATATATTTTCCAAGCATCAAATTTTTCATTTTTTAAGGTTGAATTATAAACAATTCTAATGGCAAATTTGTCGTAAATTTCTTCATAAGTAACACCTTGAGAAAGCATTTTTTTACGAATAGAATAAATTGATTTTCTTCTCCCTTTAATATCATATTCAAATCCTTCGGCATTTAAAGATTCTTTAATGATATCAGAAAATGAATCGATATATATTTTTTGTTCTTCTTTACTTTGGGTGATTTTATCAAAGATATCCTTATAAACTTCTGGTTCAGTATATTTTAAACCAAGGTTTTCAAGTTCTGATTTAATATTAAATAAACCCAACCTGTGGGCTAGCGGTGCATAAATATATAAAGTTTCAGAGGCTATTTTAACTTGTTTGTCTTGTGGCATTGCATCCATAGTTTGCATATTATGCAACCTGTCAGCAATTTTTATTAAAATTACACGCACATCATCATTTAAAGTAAGCAACATTTTTCTGAAATTCTCAGCTTGCACAGATGCAGTCTGCTCTTTTTTTAAGTGAGAAATTTTAGTTAAACCATTTACAATTCTAGCTACATTTTCACCAAACAGTCGTTCAATATCTTCTAATGTATAATCAGTATCTTCAACTACATCATGTAATAGGGCTGCAACTATAGAGGTAGTATATAGGCCAATTTCATATGCCACAATTTTAGCCACAGCTATTGGATGAAATATATAAGGTTCGCCAGTTTTACGGCGCTGATTTTTATGAGCTTCTAAAGAAATATCAAAGGCTTTTCTTATCTCTTTTTTATCTTCATTGGTAAAAGTTTGATAAGCACCCTTCAAAAGATCTTTATATCGCCTTGCGATTTCTTTGTTTTCGTCCTCTATGCTTAAATTATATGTCATCGCTTAAAAATACTATTTTAAAATAGACTACCAAATAGAAAAAGTTTATTTTTTTAAGTTTAAAACTCGTTGATACAATGTTGGATGTGAGTAATGAATTTTAACATATAAGGGATGTGGAGTTAAATTACTTAAACTATTTTTTGATAATTTTTTTAAGGAAGAAATTAAAGCTTCGGCTTCAAAATTATTTTTAGCATAATTATCAGCCTGATATTCAAATTTTCTTGATAAGGCATTCATCAATAAACTGGTAATTTCAGAAATTGGACTGTATAATATACCAAAAGCGATTAATCCAATATGAAAACTTGGGGTTGCTACATTTAGAGCCTGAGATAATGTTGTATTCCCAACTAATAAGGATAAAATGAAAAGTGTAAATCCAGTTAGCAGTATGGATAACAGTAAATTATAAATGATGTGCTTTTTTTTATAATGTCCAACTTCATGGGCTAATACAGCTACAATTTCATTGGTGTCTAAATCATTAATTAAGGTGTCAAATAGTGTAATTCTTTTTTGAGAACCAAAGCCAGAAAAATAGGCATTAGCTTTTGTAGAACGTTTTGAACCATCAATTACAAAAATATTATTGAGTTTGAAACCTATTTTAGTTGCGAAATTCTCAATAGCAATTTTTAAGTCCCCTTCTTCTAAAGGTGTTTGTTTATTGAATAACGGAACAATTAGTTTTGAATAGAAAAGGTTCATAAAAAGCGTAAATAAGCTAATAAATATCCAGGTATAAATCCAAAAATTAGATGTTGTTAATTGGTAAAACCAAGTTATTAACGCCAATATTCCACCCCCAACAATTATCAGCATTAGCCAGCCTTTAATTTTATCGAAAATAAAAGTTTTTTTTGAAGTTTTATTGAATCCAAATTTTTCTTCAATCACAAATGTTTTGTAATATGAAAATGGCAATGTTAAAATGTCACTTGCAAATACAATAATACCAAAGAAAATTAAGGTAATTAGGATGCTATTATCAGTGAAATGTTTTGCTATAGTATCAACAATAGCAAATCCATCAAAAACAAAAAATAAAAGTGTAGTTATAATTGAAAATAGACTTGTGAGCAATGAAAACTGATGATTCTCTTTTTTGTATGCTTGTGATTTCAAATATTCTTCTGAGTTATAAACATCCTCAAGTTCTTTAGGAATTGGATCATTAAAATGTTTTGCATTTAAAGAATTTAAAAAAGTGTCAAATAAAAATTTGACCGTTATTATTCCTATTAATATGTAAAATACTATTTGTGGAGTCATTTATGATTTTTATTATTTGAGTAGGTAGATAAGTTTAATTCTAAATTTTTAATTGTCGCTGTCTTACAGCTTCAAAAATTAATATGGCAGCACTCACAGACACGTTCATAGAATCAATAGCACCGCGCATTGGAATTATAATGTTTTGTGTGGTGTTTTGAAGCCATTCGTCAGATAAGCCTGTAGCTTCAGTACCAACAATTATGGCACTTGGAAGAGAATAATCTATCGTTTGATATTCTACGGAAGCTGTTAAAGCCGCGCCATACATATTTATATTATTTTCCTTTAAAAACGAGATGATTTCAGAAGTTGTTCCAGTTGCTATATTTGTTGTAAATACACAACCAACACTTGAGCGTATAATATTAGGATTGTAAATGTCTGTTTTCGGATTTGCAATTAAAATGATATCAACACCGGCTGCATCAGCAGAGCGTAAAAGTGCACCAATATTCCCAGGTTTTTCAGGAGCTTCAGCAACTAAAATAAGAGGATTTTCAGAATTAAAATTAATATTCTTTAATGATAAATCTTTACTTTTTGCAATTGCTAAAATTCCTTCAGTAGATTCTCTTAATGCTAATTTATTATAAACTTCTTTAGAAATTTCAATAATATCAATAGGTGGATTTGCTTTTTTTAATAAGCTTTCTAGCTTTTCCTCATTTATGATTGAAATAACAACCAAAATGGTTTGAATTTTGTAACCTCCTTGAATTGCCAATGAAATTTCACGCAATCCTTCTATTAAAAAAGTTTGGGTATTTTTTCGAATACGTGATTTCTCTTTTAACTGAACAAGTTCTTTTATATATGAATTTTGTGGACTTGTAATCTGTTTATACATTTTGCAAAAATAACCGTTATTTATCTATAATTGTTCTGTTTTGTAGTAATTTATTAAAAGTGACACCATTTTACTGTATCCTTTAATTCCGTCTTTTTGCATATTTGCTTTCAAAAAAGAATCATAAAATATTTTGAAAAATTTTTCAGACCAATTTTGGTATGATGCCCAAAAATCTTGACTATTTTGTAAATCTTTACGGATACCTTTATTTAATGATGCTACTAAAATATCAAATTGTTCAGGTTCGGTTCTATATATTTCTCCTAAACAATAACGTGTAGCCATTAAATATCCCGCATACTTATAATTAGCATTTTCAGAATGAGTTGCGGCTAAATATCCAACAAAATTAGCTTCACTTTCTGAACCAATACCAACCTGATGGGCAATTTCATGACAAACAGTAGCTGGATAGCTGTTTTTTGGAATTAGAGAATTCACTTGTGCTTCATTTGTAATTGGATTTATATAACCAGCAAAACCCATATAGGTTAAAGGGATACTAAATAACGAATTTTTTATAGAAGCATTCTCAAATTTAAACTGAGGATATTTCAGTTCTAACTGTTTGTATGCTAGTGGAGATATTTCTCTTATTTGCTGTTTAGTCAAGTTATTTTCAATTAAAATAGTATCATTTTTAGCAATTATATAGTGTATTTGATTGCTCTTTAAAATGAGTTTTTTTGTAAAAGAAATCAATTCATTTGAATTGTATTCAGTTTTTTCAAAACCTAAAATTTCTGTTATCGGTTGCCTTAAATAATTTAGTCCCCAATTAAAATTAAAAAAGAAGAATAGTATTGATAAAATTGCTCCAGTTTTAAAGAATGTATTTTTAAAATTAAGTTTTTTTGTTTTTATAGAAATAAAAATACCTTTTATAATAATGATACCAAGCATTGTATATAAAATGTCACCTATTGAAAAAGGCAACCAACCAAAAATAATGCGATTGAATTTTGAAATATACAAATACAATCCGTTTGAGTAATATTGTTCAATAAACTCAGGATATTGAGAAATAATTTGAATAAATGCCCATTGCATTACAAGTAGTATGGTAAGTATTTTATATGTTTTTTTAAGTTCCATAAATCAAAAATAGGAAATAAATATTCAGAATGATATGTTTGTTTAGTTATTAACAAAATAGTTACTTGTCAACAAAATATGTGCACAAATAAAATTGAAAATTAGAGTTGATTTTGTGTTTTAAAAATTACATTTGCTTTGAACAAAAGAAAATGAAATTTAATACTTTCATTTCTCCTTAAAAATTGTTAATTTAATAAAAAAATAACCGAGTAATAGCGTGAAGAATTTGCAACCAATACAGTCTAATAAGTTTAAAAAGAGTACCGTAATTAATCTTGAAAAAGGGAAAATACCACCTCAAGCTGTTGATTTAGAAGAAGCTGTGTTAGGAGCCATGATGATTGATAAAAAAGGAGTTGATGATGTAATTGATATTTTACATGATGATGTTTTTTATAAAGAATCACATAAATTAATTTATGCAGCTATTTTTACACTGTTTAAAAATTCAGAACCTACAGATTTATTAACAGTTGCAAATCAATTACGAAAATCAGAAAATTTAGAAGCTGCTGGTGGTGATTTTTATTTAGTAGGTCTTACTCAAAAAGTATCCTCATCTGCACATATTGAATTTCACGCACGTATTATTCTTCAAAAATACATTCAACGAAAATTAATTTCAATTTCTGCTGAAATTATTGAAGAAGCATACGATGAAACAGTTGATGTATTTGATTTGTTGGATGATGCGGAATCAAAGTTATTTGAAGTAACACAAGGAAATCTTAAAAAAGGATCTGAAACTGCAGAAGGGCTTGTTGATCAAGCAATTAAAAAAATACAAGAAATATCTAATAAGCAGGGAATGAGTGGTGTTGCTACAGGTTTTTCTCGTTTAGACGAGTTAACATCTGGTTGGCAACCTTCAGATTTAGTTATTTTGGCTGCTCGTCCTGGTATGGGAAAAACAGCTTTTGTAATGTCTATGGCAAAAAATATGGCGATAGATTTTGATACGCCCGTTGCTATATTTTCATTAGAGATGTCATCTGTACAGTTAATTACTCGTATGATTTCTAGTGAAACAGGAATTTCTTCTGGAAAATTAAGAAAAGGAAATTTAGAGCCACACGAATGGGAACAACTTAATGTAAAAGTTAAAAATTTATCGAATGCTCCAATTTTTATTGATGATACACCATCTTTATCTATCTTCGATTTAAGAGCAAAAGCCCGTCGTTTAGCATCACAACATGGAATTAAAGTAATTGTAATTGATTATTTGCAGTTAATGACTGCAGGAACTTCATCTGGAGGAAATCGTGAGCAAGAAATTTCTATGATATCTCGAAATTTAAAAGCATTAGCCAAAGAATTAGCAATACCTGTTATTGCACTTTCTCAATTATCACGTGCCGTTGAAACTCGTGGAGGAAATAAACGTCCGTTATTATCCGATTTACGTGAATCGGGTGCAATTGAACAAGATGCGGATATTGTTTCATTTATATATCGTCCTGAATATTATGGACTTACAGAATGGGATGATGAAGAAAGAACTCCTTGTGAAGGGCAAGCTGAATTTATTGTTGCAAAACATAGAAATGGTGGTTTAGAAAATATTAAACTAAAATTTACAGGTCATTTAGCACAGTTTAGTAATTTAGATGATGATTTTGGAAATGAATTTCATTCAAAAATGAATGATGCAATTTCATCAAATAATATGACAAGTCCACAGGATGCTTTTGGAATTCAAGATGATTTAGACGAAAAAGGTCTTCCTTTTTAAAAAAAAACAATAAAATTGAATAAAAAAGATTTTATAAAAATACTAGCTATCT
>NZ_CALAEQ010000185.1 GCF_937891065.1 uncultured Lutibacter sp.
CTTCATTTATTGCAGTTCCACACTCAGCACAAAATTTTTCATCTTTTTCAAATGGAGTATTGCATTTTTGGCAAGTGTTTACATCAACTTTTATTACTTTGGTTTGTTGAATTATTTTTTCTCCACAAGAACCACAGAAAAGAGCTCCTTCATTTAGTTTATTTCCACAATTTGGACAGTTTATAGATTTCATATCATTGAGTTTTATTACGTTTAAATAATAGTACAATAGTTATACAAAACAATGCTAATAGGGATAGCGTTATTAGCGCTGAAAATAAATTTGAAAAAAGGTATTCAGATTGTGTCATGAAAATTGAAAAGATTAAGATTGACTGCAATACAAAAATTATTTTCATAAACCAGTTTACAAACTTTTCTTTTTTTAACCTTAAAATAAATGTTATTAGAATTATTAATGAAAATATTTGCACTCCAATAATTTCATCAACTCCTGTATTTAATATGTAGAGTGGTATGTTTATTAAAAAATAATAAATTAATACGTTTTTAGCATTAGTCTTTTTATTACCAATAGTTTTATTTGTTGTATTGGGAGTAACATTTCCATTGGTTGTCGGTTCATTTTTTGAAACTATATTTGATATAGGTTCCTTAAGTTTAGAACCACAATTAGTACAAAATTTAATATTTAATTTTTGTTTCTTACCGCAATTTGAACAATATTCCATTTTTTAAAAATCTAGTTTTGTTGTAATATGAATTTCTATACTACAATTTGAAGGGTAGTCTTTATAAGAAACTTCATCATATTCAGAGTTGTAATATCTATCTTTTACTTCAAGTATATAATTAGTAATATCACCCTCAAAAATATAAGCGTAAAAGTAATTACCGTTGGATGATGTATTTCTTTTTTTTATAAAAGGCACATCTTTTAATCGTATTGTTACTTCACGACTTCTATCAGGATCCGAATAATACCCATTATCATTAAAGCTTAGACTAATTAAGTTATTTGAATTGTCTAATCCTTCGATACTCAAATCTGTATAATCACTAGAAGAATCGTCCTTCCAAATTCTCTTAACGATTATTTTGTTTCCTTTTTTTGTAAAAGTAGTTCCTTGACTTAATATCCCATAGTCAATATCGGATTGATTGTTAAAAAAATTTCTTGTTACACTAGCCACACCCCTATATCTAAATTCTATTCTGATTTTTTCTATATCAATATCATTTCCTTCCTCTATATCTACTATTCCGTCAATACCATCAAGGTTTAGTTCAATTTCCTCATCTTTTTTATCTTCAATATTTTCAGCAACTTCAATACTTACCAAAGTACTAGCTATACTACCCATACAATCTTGAAGTTTAAGCGTAAATTTTTGAATACCAGGTTTGGAAGGTGCTGTCCAATTAAATGTTACTTTAGGTTTATCAGAGGTGTTACCATAGATGCTTCCTGCACCGCTATAATAAGGAATCCCGCCTTTAACATAAACAGGGATCTCAATATCTTCACCTGGAGAAACTTGTTTTGGGGCATTAACGTTGGTAATTACTAATGCTCCTGCATTTGCAATTTTTTTATTAATTGCTGCAAGTAAACTTTTTACTCTTGGTATAGCTTGTAGTTCATTTATTTCAGGATATGTTTTTGCACCATTCTTTAGCATTTTTAGTGCTTTGTTTGCATTATATTTTGCAGTGTTCAATTGCATTCCTCTTTTGTAATCTTTATAAGCTTCAAGATATGGAAAACGAGCATTATTTATCTCTTTGTTTACACGTTCATTATACTTTGCTTTTTTTAAATTTTCTTCTAATTTATACCGTAATTTTGAAAGCATTGTTACGTTGTTAAATTTATTGTTTTGTAAAAAATTACGAAGTTTGGACAGTTTAAATTTGGCTTTTTTTAGTTGTCCTGATTTTATTAATTGACTAATATTCACCAATTGAGAACGTGCAAATATTCCGTTATTAATCTTTTGATTTTCTTCTATATCTGCTACATTTTGTTGTTCTTTTTGAAGCATTGCTATCTCCGTATATAGGGTAGAAACCCGATTAGCTGTAAAGGCAATAACTAAACCTGGTCCGAGTCCTCCTCCTAATGCTGCACTAGCAGCACCAGCACCAGTACTTGCGCCATAATCAATAATTTTAGCGGTTGCTTTAATTCCTTTAACTTCAGGGTCTTCATCACTATAGTAAATATCATAAGCATCAAATAACACAAACACCCCATCAACCACTGTTCCTACCATACCACCTGGTCCTTTCCCTGGAGTTTTTAAATCTCCTATATTTGTCAAATCCTTTGACATTTTTTCCTTAAGTAAATCATAGAAAGCTCTTGCTTGCTTTGGGTTTAACCCGCTTGCTTCATCACGCATTGCTTTAAGTATATGCTTAGGTAGTTTTCCTGTTTTAGCTATTATTTCATCCATCTCAGACAATGTTTTTAAAACTGCATTTCCTGCCTTATCACCTGTTCCATAAATGATTTTTTTTAATGTTTTAACATCAACTTTTATATTACTGGTTACATCACTAACATAGCTACTTAACCGACTTGGGGAGAAATTCATAAGTTTATTAAGATTTGTTTTTGATGCGCTTGCATAGCGTTTAAAAAGTGTTTCTACCTGTTTTTTATTTAATCCTTTTGCCGATTCCCATATTTTTTTCATGGTTTTTTTTACTATAGGATCATTCATCTCGGCAACTAACTTTTTAGCTATTTTCGTTTCTAAAGCTTTCAGCGTTTCTGCTTGTATAAATGTTTCGGTTGTTTCTTTCAACTCTTGTGTTTGAGACTTTGGGTTTTGAGCATATGAAAAACAGCTAAATAGCAAGGCTAGTATAATAAAGAGATTTTGGATGTATATTTTATTCATAGTTTCTTCAACTTTTAACAGACCTTGTTTTTTATTAAACTAAATTTTTATAATATTTATTACTGTAACAAACAATAGTAGCAATATCATATTCACTTATTCTTCGTAAATCATCTTTTCATATATCTCTTTATATTTGCCATCCGCTCCTTTTTCTCTTCCAGAAAAAGCATAATAATAACCACTTATAAATTTACCATTTTGATATATTCTTTCATGTTCAATTCCTCCTGGTATATCGGAATTATATGTTATTTGAGTACCGTCTTTTTTGCCATCTTTGAAATTCTCAATTTTCCTAAAATCCTCTTTACTTTTATAAAAAACATAAGTTGTTTGGGTTCCGTGCAGGACATCATTTTTATAATTTTGGATTTTCTCAATCTCTCCTTGAGTACCTGGGCTTATGTGATAATATGTCCATTTCCCATGTCTCCGTCCATTATTATAATTACCTTCACTATAAAGTATTTTTTCACCGTCAAAACAGTAATGTTTATAAGGGCCATGTGGTAAGCAATACCATATTGTTTCCTGTCCTGTACCTGAATTCCCTGTACGCCAAGGACCTTCATTATTTTCACGTTTACCAGACCATACTTTGTCTCTATACTCTTTGGAATATCCACTATGAAACTTACTTGCAAAATAATGGTGTTCATGGGTCTTATTACTTAGCTTAGAAACATCTACAAATTCTTTCAAACCTGAATATTTCTCATTAACAGGTTCTTCATTTTCTTCTTCAATCTCTTCAATCTCTTCAACCACCTCAATACTAACCGAAGTACTTGCAATACTACCCATGCAATCTTTAAGTGTAATCGTAAATTTTTCAATGCCAGGTACTACAGATGCATACCAAAACATGGTTACTTCTGCATCTTCAGAGATATTACTACCGATTTCTCCAACGGAACTATAATAAGGAATACCTCCTGTTACAAAAACAGGGATATCAATAGATTGACCTACATATACGCGCTCAGGTGCAGCAACTCTAGTTATTGAAAATTCTGCTGCATTGGCAATTTTTTCATTAATTGCATTAATAAGTTGCTGAGTTTTAGAGATTGCAGTTAATCCACCTATTTCAGGATAGGTTTGTAAATTCTTGTTTAAAATAGCTAGTGCTTCAGCCGCATATATTTTGGCAAGATGTAATTGTACTCCTTTTGTGTAATTCGTTATTGCTTTTCTGTATGGATGTCTTGCTTCATTAACGATTCCATTGATAAGCAGGTTTCGTTCAGCAATTTCCGATTTTTCTTCTAAATCTTTAAGTAAATCAAAAAGCTTTCCTTCATTTTCACTACTGTGATCAAGAAGAAATGTCTTCAGTTTATAGATTAAGGAATTTGCATTTCTAATTTCTCCGGATTTAATTTTATTGTTGATATTAACCAGTTGACGTCGTACGAGTATTGCGTTATCGATTCTTTCATTCTTTAAGGCATCTTTTGCTTCTTCCCGCTCTTTTTGAAGCATTGCAATTTCGGTGTATAAGGTCGAAACCCTGTTGGCAGAAAAAGCGATTACTAAACCTGGGCCTAGCCCACCACCTAAAGCTGCACTTGCAACACCAGCACCAGTACTTGCCCCATAGTCAATAATTTTACCGGTGGCTTTTATGGCCTTTACTTCAGCTTCATCGTCACTGTAGTAAATATCGTATGCATCACTAAGCACAAAATATCCATCAACTGCAGTGCCTACATATTTACCTAATCCTTCTGTTAAGTTCTTTGTATTGCTAAGTTTTTTCCAATCTTTTGATAATTTATTTTTCAACAAATCATAGAAAGCACTAGCCTGTTTAGGATCTAAACCAGCCGCTTCACTTCTCATTTTTTTAAGTAATTCAGCAGATACTGTTCCTGTTTCGGCAATAACATTGTCCATCTCGGTTAATATTTTTAAAGTCGCATTTCCTGCTTTATCTCCTGCTCCATAAATGATATTCTTTAAGGTTTTAGAATCAAATTTTATATTACTTGTAACGTCGCGTGCATAACTACTCAACTGGCTCGGAGATAGATTAATCAATTGTTTTATACTTGTTGTTGAAGCTTTCGCCCAACGTGATGCAAGTTTCTGAACTTGATTCTTATTTAGTCCTTTTGCTGCTTCCCAGAATTTGGTCATTGCTTTTGTAACTGCCCCACTATTTCTTTCGGCATCTAGTGCTATCGCAAGATTATTACCAACAGCTTTCATTGTTTCTGCTTTCACAAACGTTTTTGCTGATTTTTTATCCTCTGCACTGTTCTGCTCAGCTGTTTGCGCAATTGAATAACTACTTATAATAAGTAAGCCGATTATAAAAATGATAAGTTTATATGTGTTTTTCATAGGATTCATTTATTTACTGTTTTCACTTTCTAAAAACTCTAATTGCCATTGAGCAGCTAAGGAGCCCTTTTCAGCTGCCTGTTTTAATAGTTTTATTGCCTTTTCAGAATCTTTTTTTAGCCATATCCCTTGCTCATAATAATCGGCAAGTTCAACCATTGCATCTAAATCACCTTTATTAGCTAATTTTTCGTACAATTCAAATGCTTTATATTGATCCGGTTCAACACCTACACCATTACGGTATTTATCAGCAAGATTTTTATCATCAACAGCTGTTTCTACAACTATCTGATTTTTTTCATTAGTACTGCTACTTGTCTCAATTTCTTCGTTGTTTACATTCTCGGTATTAATTATATCAATATCACTTGTGTTAGTACTTTTCAAATCATCACCTAAATTATAAAGGATTATAGAACCTATGATAATAAATGCTAAAAACCCTACTGCAATTTTTCCTATTGTTTTTAAAATGCCTCCTTTTTTCTTTTTTATTGAAGGGTTTGATGTTATAGTTGGAATGGATTGTGGTTTACTTTTTGAGATTATTTTTTTCTCAGGAACCTCTTTGTTCGTTGCTACTCCTTCATTTATTACATTTCCACACTCAGCACAAAATTTTTCATCTTTTTCAAATGGTGTATTGCAATTTGGACAAGTGTTTGGATCAACTTTAATTGCTTTGGCTTGTTGAATTATTTTTCCTCCGCAAATACCACAAAAGAGAGCTCCTTCATTTAGTTTATTTCCGCAATTTGGACAGTTTAGAGATTTCATATAAATGAGTTTTATTTCCTTTAAATAATTGTGTTTATTCTAATTTTTGAATTAATTATCAGTTTATTGCTGTCAAAAAGATTAATTTTTTTGCACAATTGTGAAATATCATAAATAAGTGAAGGAGGAGATAGTTTAATAAGCTTCTTCATAATAATATTCTTTATTAAAATATCACTAGAAAATTAAATCTTGGGGAATGTTGCTATAAGTAAGAATCTATACTAAGCACCATTAGATGGAATAGAAACAAACTTTAGTTATGTTAAAATTGGGGCTA
>NZ_CALAEQ010000186.1 GCF_937891065.1 uncultured Lutibacter sp.
GATTTTTGTGAAATATCAAAATCTTGTAACAAGCAAGACTCATTATGAGGTGTAGTTGCAATAATTTTATACCCTTTACTTCTTAAATCATTAATACATGCTAATGTATTGTTGGTCTCCTTTTCCTTAAAAAGATTAAAATTCAACCATTTTTGAGCTCCTTTTGCCACTTGGTTTGAAGCATAAAACTTATACTTATTTTGAATGACATGAACATCTTGAATTCCAAAAATTTCACAACTTCTAACTACTGCACTTGCATTATGTGGTTGGTAAATATCTTCAATAGCAACTGTAAAATGTCGTGTTCTATCATCAAGTACTTTATGAAATAAAGTTCTCCTTTTATCTGATACAAACTGCTCTAAATATTCAATAAATTTATAATCTACCATTCAATATTATCTTTATTCAAATATAAAATTTTACTTTTGAATAAATATGTAATATGAAAAAAATTGTTATTCTTACTGGAGCTGGAATAAGTGCTGAAAGTGGTATTAAAACTTTTAGAGACGCAGATGGACTTTGGGAAGGTCATGACGTTATGCAAGTTGCTTCCCCAATGGGTTGGGAACGTGATAAAAATTTAGTGTTAGATTTTTATAATAAGCGCAGAGCTCAATTAATGCAAGTAGTACCAAACGAAGCACATCATGCATTAGCATTATTAGAAAAACAATTTGAAACTACTATTATAACTCAAAATGTTGATGATTTACATGAACGTTCGGGAAGTAAGAACGTGATACATTTACATGGTGAATTATTAAAAGTACGTAGCACTAACAATGAGAATCTTATTTATAAATGGGGAAAAGATTTACATCTTGGAGATTTAGGTGAAGATAACCATCAGCTAAGACCACATATAGTTTGGTTTGGTGAAGCCGTACCTATGTTAGATAAAGCCATAGAAATAACAGCAATGGCTGATATTTTAATTATTATAGGAACATCTATGCAGGTATATCCAGCGGCAAGTTTAATAAATTTCATAAAGCCTAAAACGCCTATCTATTTTATTGACCCTAAACCAACAATTGCGGAAAATCAATATTCAAACCTAAAAATTATAGCTAAAAAAGCTTCTGTTGGAGTTCCTAAAATAGTTATGCAATTAATTGAAAAATTGTAGTAAATAATTCACCTTTAGAAATTTGGCTTCCCATTTCAATCATTTTGAAAATTTCAATATTACGATCTTCTGAATATTTTTTAGAAGCTTTAAAATATTCAACACTATCAGCTAACGGGTTTTTTAAAAACCAATGATAATCATCACCATTCAAAAAACTTTTGGTTGTATCATTTAATTTAATGTAAATCCGTATGATTTCCTTTGAATTACATTTAAATAAATTAATATCGTTTTCTGAAATATGTTCTAAATATTCAGTTTTTGTTAACACATCTTCCCAAACAACATCACTAAATACATTTAACTCTTCTTCTGCAACTAAGGGTTTTTCTTTTTTTATAGTATTCCATTCATTTGCATCAATTTGTTGAGTTGCTAAGAATTTAGAAAATTCATGATGCAATTCTAAAAACTGTTCTTTTGTTAATTGTCTATATTTCATCATAAGCTATTAAATTAATGACCCTTTTTTAGTTTTGATTTCTAAGAATAGCCTTATTAATTTTTTTTACCAATGCAGGTCCTTCATAAATAAAACCAGTGTAAATCTGAATTAAATCAGCACCCGCGTTAATTTTTTCCAATGCATCTTCAGCAGAGTGAATTCCTCCTACTCCAATAATTGGAAATGCTTTACCCGAAGTTTCCGCTAAATATTTAATGACGGCTGTACTCCTATTTTTAATGGGCTTACCGCTTAAACCACCATTTCCTATAAGCTCTAAATTTTCTTTGGAAGCAATTAAACCTTCTCTATTAGTAGATGTATTTGAAGCTATAACACCTTCAATATTGGTCTCTGCAACCAACTCAATAATCTCATCCAATTGCACAGTATTTAAGTCG
Organism: uncultured Lutibacter sp.; assembly: GCF_937891065.1. Taxonomy (GTDB): domain Bacteria; phylum Bacteroidota; class Bacteroidia; order Flavobacteriales; family Flavobacteriaceae; genus Lutibacter. The sequence goes on from NZ_CALAEQ010000186.1 coordinate 1,988, forward strand.
GGAGCAATTTTTAACAATATAGGTTTTTGCTTATTAAATTTTTTATTTTCTTTTTGAACCTCAGAAATCAATTCTAATAAATACGCTTTATCATTCAATTTTGCGTGGCTACTTACATTGGGGCAACTTACATTTAGCACAAAATAATCTACATACGGATGTAGTTCTTTAAAACAAGCAATATAATCTGCTGTATAATGATCAGGCATGGTTGCTGTATTTTTACCAATATTACCACCTATTAATATGTTCCCTTTGTTCTTTTTAAGCTGTTCAGTTGCAGCTTTAACCCCTTTATTATTAAAACCCATTCGGTTAATAAGTGCGTTATCAGTTTTTAATCTAAATACTCTTTTCTTAGGATTTCCTTCTTGAGCTATTGGTGTAACCGTTCCAATTTCAATAAAACCAAAACCGAAATTTGCTAATTCATTGTACAATACTGCATTTTTATCGAAACCAGCAGCCAAACCAACCGGATTTTTAAAAGTAAGTCCAAATAATGTACGTTCTAATTTTTTATTATTTACTTGAAATAAAGTTCTAAAAAGGAATGGTAATCCAGGTATTTTAGAAGCAAGCTTTATAAGTGAAAATGTAAAATGATGAATTTTTTCAGGATCGAAGAGAAAAAATAATGGACGAATGATACTTTTATACATTGAATATGGTTTGTGCAAAATTAAAAAAAAAGCCTTTAGAAAAAATTTCTAAAGGCTAAATATTAAGTTCATATAACATTAGCGTAAAATTGCACCCACATTTTTTTCAAAAGTTTGTTGCAGTTTTTGCATTATTTTATCAATTTGTTTCTCATCTAACGTTTTATTTTCATCCTGAATTAAAAAACTAACTGCGTATGATTTTTTCCCTTCTTCTAATTTTTCTCCTTCATACACATCAAATAAATCTACTTCTTTTAAATAACTTTTTTCAGCTTGAAATGCTAAATTATAAATTTCACTAAAAGTAATTTCTTTATCCAATAATA
>NZ_CALAEQ010000187.1 GCF_937891065.1 uncultured Lutibacter sp.
TCGTTTATTAATTTGTAACTATAATTTGCCATTATGTTAAATTGCCGCTGTCAAACGCTCGATTGCTTTGTATAAACAAAATGCTCAGGCATTTTTTTCTACACGCAATTTGCAGCCGCTTGCCAACGCCAAAAAAAGCAATCCTTTTAGTTTTATAATTACATTTTGAATAAGTTTGAATACTCACGTTCTAAAAGTTTTCAAGATGCTTTCGTTGTGTTGGCGCAACAGTTTACGGCATAATTTAGAAAGTCCTGTGGACTTTTGAAATTTTGAGCGAGCCTTTTAGCGTTGGCAATACCAGATAATTTCTAAACACTTGCTTAATTTTCGTTTTCAAATAAGCTTTCTTTCATTATGCTTATCTTTTTTCCTTGATGAAAAAAGTAACAAAAAAATCAAGGCTGCACAAAACTTTGGAAACAATTACGGCTTATTCGCTATATTTTAGGAAACATTTGAATTCTTTACTTTATTGTAATTTTTTTGTAAAATTCCAATTATCAATAATATGTATTACTAAACCCCTAAAATATATACGCTCACTCGCCTATTGTTTTAACCAAAGTTTTATGAGGCCATACTTTTCGAAATTCACTAGGGCTTTTTTCTTTTATTTTTTTAAATGTTCTATTAAAATGACTTAAACTTTCAAATCCACAATCAAAAGCAATTTCTTGGATAGGCATTTCTGTAGTCATCAATAATTGGCAAGCATATTCTATTCTGGCTAGATTTAAGTATGTAATAAATGAAAGACCAATCGAATTTTTAAACCATCTACTAAAGGATTGTGAAACCAAATTTGTTCTTTCAGCCATTAAATTAACCGTCAACTTTTTATTTAAGTTTTCTAATATATACGTTGTAGTTTTTTCAATTTTGTTTTGATTCTTTTCATTGTCTATACCTTTATTATAAATTTTTGTAGAAAGGCAGTTTTTATTGCTATCAACGTACAATTGATAAATAATTTGTACTAAAGTACTTATTTGCTCGGGACCAGAAATCTTACTGAATTTTTTTATTAATCGAATTAACTTAGGTTTTGGAGCCATAAAGTGTAATCCTTTTTCAGCTTCATTAAATAGGTTTTGAAATTGTTGACATTCAGGAAACTGATTAAAAATTTCAGCAGAAAACTGGAATACAAATGCTTTTTGAACTTCATTCTTAGCGTCTAATAAAGAAACCCAAGTATGAGGAAGGTGCGAACCAACTAAAACTAAGTCATTTTCAAAATAAGGTAAAATACTATTTCCTACAAAACGAGTCCCCTGCCCTTTTACAATATATGTTAATTCAATTTCTGGATGATGATGCCAATAAGGTTCTAAATATTCCTTTTCAACCTTAAAAAAGTTAAAAGACTTTTTTAATTCTTTTAATCTTATTTTTTCAACAACTGGCTTCATATTAGCACTTATAAACTTTTGGAGCAGTCAAAAATACATTTTTATGTTTAAATATGCATAGTATTAGTTAAAATCTAAAAACTTTAATCATTTTGTTATCTCTAATTTTGTTATAAATTAAAACTATAAACCAATGAAAACCTTTGAGTTATTAGAAAAACACTATTCAATTTCACAAGAACAGATTGATTTTTATTGTAAAAATAGATATATAAAGCTGAAAAATGTTTTAGATTTTGATACTATTCAATATTTCAATAAAGTCATTTCTAAAAAAGTTGGTGAAATGAATAAAGATGAAACTCCTTTAGAACAAAGAAGTACATATGGAAAAGCATTTTTACAATTGTTCAATCTATGGACTCAAGATGCATCAATTAAAAAACTTATTTTTTCTGAACGAATTGCAAAAATCGCTTCAGATTTAATGCAAGTTGATGGTGTAAGATTGTACCACGACCAAGCTTTATTTAAAGAAGCTGGTGGTGGAATTACTCCTTGGCATGCCGATCAGCATTATTGGCCTTTAGAAACAGATAAAACCATTACTGCATGGATACCATTGCAAGAAACACCACTTGAAATGGGGCCACTAGAATTTAGCGCAGGAAGCCATAGATTACTAAATGGACGAGATCTTTCTATAAGTGATGAAAGCGAATCATTAATTCAAAAGCGGCTTAAAGTAACTGATTTTAAACATATTATTGAACCATTTGATGTTGGAGAAGTTAGTTTTCATTCAGGTTGGGTATTTCATCGAGCTGGTGCCAATTCTACTAATGATATGCGAAAAGTTATGACTATTATTTATATGGATAAAAATATGAAACTTGTAAAACCTAGTAATACCGGACAACAAAATGATTGGGAAACCTGGTGTCCTGGTGTTAAGGTTGGTGAAATTATTAATTCCCCATTAAACCCTAAATTATACTAAATGGAAAATATCAAATACTTATACCCTTTTTGGGGACATAAGGATTTAAATCCTACAAATTTTTTAAACCTTGCAATTTCTAATGATTTTAATGGAATAGAAATTAACATTCCTAATAACCCAGTTTTTGAAGGTCTTTTTTACGATTTACTTAATAGCAAACGAGAAGAGAATCCTAATTTTATTTGTGGTTTACAACAGGTTTTTGGAGTTCAAAAGGAATCATCAAAGGAATACCTTAATAAAGTTTTGAACCGTTTAGAAGCTATGGTACACTATAAACCAAACTTTATCAACTCCCATACAGGTAAAGACCACTATTCCTTTTCAGATAATTGTAAAATTATAGATGCTATTGAAGAATTTTCTTTAAAATCTGGAATTCCTGTATATCATGAAATTCATCGCGGACGTTTCACATTTCATTCGGCTACAACTTTAAAATATTTAGAGGTATTTCCAAATTTAAAACTAGTTGGTGATTTATCGCATTGGTGTGTTGTTTCAGAAAGTATGTTACAAGATCAAGAAGAAATTATTCAAAAGGTAATTCCACATATAAATCACATTCATGCACGAGTTGGTTTTGAACAAGCACCACAAGTTAATAATCCATTTGCTCCAGAATGGAATGAGCATTTATCTTTTTATTTAAATTGGTGGCAGCGAATTATTGACTATCATATTGAAAGAAAGAATATTACAATAACTCCAGAATTTGGACCTTTTCCATATATGCCTCAAAGCCCTTTTGATCAAAAACCATTGGCAAATCAGCGGGAATTGAATAAAACAATGAAAAAAACTTTAGAAAAGTATTTAAAATATTAACCATGAATCAAATTTTTAAAATTATTATTTTGTCATTAATTACTTTAAGTTGTACTGAAAAAAACAACATTTCAAAAAAATTAAACATTTCAACAGTTCAATTTGGAGATATTCAACCTGATGGATGGATGAAAGCTCAAATGGAAAACGACGTAACAAATGGTTTTGTTAGTGCGTTAGATTCTTTAGCTCCTGAACTTGTTGTGGAAGATGATATTTATGGTAAAGATCGCATGACAAAAGAAGTAAAATCGAAAGATGTAGGTGCTATCACAGATGATAATGGTGAATGGGAAGTGCAATTTTTATGGTGGAACAGTGAAACTCAATCCAATTGGTGGGATGGTTATATAAGAAATGCAATTTTAACTAAAGACCAAAACGCACTAAATAAAGTAAAAACGTATGTGGATACTAAATTAAAAACTCAAGACGAAGATGGTTATTTAGGTGTGTATGCTCAGGATTTACGCTATAAACATACAACTGAAAATGGAGAATTATGGGCTCAATCTTCTTTGCTAAGAGGCTTATTGGCATATTATGAATATTCAAAAGAAGAACGTGTATTAAACGCCATTGAAAAGGCAGTACAACTTACCATGAAGTCCTACTCTATTAACAATTCTGAACCTTTTAATATTGAAAAACCATTTGCGGGTGTTGGGCACGGATTAACTTTTGTTGATGTTTTAAATAGATTATATGAATTAACTAATAACGAATCATATATAGATTATGCTGTTTTCCTTTATCAAGATTACGATAAATATAATTTGTCTGAAGTAGATATTCAAACTAAAAATTTATTAAATCCTGAATATAAATTTAAAGGTCATGGTGTACATACTTATGAGCACTTAAGAGCTTTAACAATGGTTGCGAAATACACGAAGGATTCAATTTATAAAAATGCATTGGAAAAATATTTAGAACGCTTAGAGAAAGTAACAACACCAAGTGGCGGACCAATTGGCGATGAATGGATTTTTGAAAGAACTGCAGATGCGGATAATACAGGTTATGAATATTGTTCGATACATGAATTGTTAGATTCTTACAGCCTTTTATTGAAAAGAACGAATGATTCTAAATGGGCAGATAAAATGGAATGGTTACTTTTTAATGCTGCACAAGGAGCGAGAAATCCAGATGGTAAAAGCATTGCATATTGTAAAACTGATAATTCTTATTTTATGCAAGGTGCTTTTGAAATAGAAAATATTGGTAAAAACAATCATAACCGATTTAAATACTCACCTGTGCATAAAGAAGTTGCCGCTTGTTGTGTGCCCAATGCTGGTCGTATTTTTCCTTATTATGTAAATTCTATGTGGGCAAAAAATAATGATGGATTGGTTTTAAATTTATTTGGTGCTTCAGAATTTAACACTACCATTAATGAACATAAACTAAAAATCCTTCAAAAAACGAATTATCCATTTGATTTTAAAATTGACTTGGAAATAGACATTGAAAGTCCTGAAAACTTTCAAATTGCGATTCGTAAACCAAAATGGGCAACATTCTACACATGTTCTTCAAGCGCAGATAAATCAGAAAATGAACATTATCTTTATTTGAATAAAACCTGGAAAACTGGAGATGTAATTACCATTCAATTTGAAGCTGAACCAAAAGTAAATTTAGATTTATTGGGAGATTACTTTTTTAGTTATGGTCCATTGGTTTTCGGATTGCCAATTGAAAGTAAAGAAGTTGTTCAAAAAATTTATCCATATAAAGATTTTAAAGATTTGGAATATCACTCTAATGCTTCAAAAGGAACCAAATGGAAAATTGTTGATCCAACTAAAATTAAATTGAAAACAAATGAAAATGAACCTTTATGGAATCATTTTAAAATGGAAACAACATTTATCAATTCAAAAAATGAGACTGAATTAAAAGAATTAAAACCGATGGGCAATTTAATATTAAGACAAGTAACTTTTCCAAAATTAGAGAACAATGAAAATTAAGTTTATTTACCTTTTAATAGTGCTTATTGCTTCTTGCAAAGGA
>NZ_CALAEQ010000188.1 GCF_937891065.1 uncultured Lutibacter sp.
TAAAACAGAAATGTTTTACATTTGCATCCGCAATATGGTGGTTGTAGCTCAGTTGGTTAGAGCATCGGTTTGTGGTACCGAGGGTCGCCGGTTCGAATCCGGTCTTCCACCCAAAATTTAAGGTCTGTTTTTCAGACCTTTTTTTGTGGTATAAACTAATCAATTTTAAATATTGATTTAATTAAATTTAATAAATCAGTTTTATTTATTGGTTTGGATATGTAGTAATTGCACCCAGCACTTAACGCTTTTTCTTCTTCACCATTTTGAGCAAAAGCCGTTTGAGCAATAATAATGATATCTTTATTATAAAGCCTTATTTGGCGGGTAACTTCATATCCATTAATATCAGGTAATTTTATATCCATTAAAATAAGGTCAATATCAGAATGATTTTTAAAATGTTCAATTCCTTTTAAACCGTTAGTTGCATATAAAATTTCTCTAGATAAATTTTCGAGAATTTCTGCAAGAAACAAAGCTGAGATATCATGATCTTCTATAATTAATATTTTTAGTTTCATTGCATTTAAAATTAAAATGAATTTATTTAAACGGTTGTTAATAGGTTTTAGATACTTCTTTGGTAAGGAATTGTAAAATAAAATTCACTTCCTATTTCTTCTTCTGAAATTAACCAAATAGTACCTCCCAACATTTCTACATACGATTTTGAAATGGCAAGCCCTAAACCAGAGCCTTCATGTGCTAATTTATCTTCAATATCTGCTTGTATAAAGCGATCAAAAACAAAATTTTGTCTATCTTTTGGTATTCCTATTCCAGTATCTTTTACAAAAAATTCAATTAGATTTTCTTTTAGTTGAAACCCAAACTCAACACTTCCATTATTGGTGAATTTAATGGCGTTTTTAATTAGATTTGTTAAAATAGAGTAAATTTTTGTGCGATCTGTTTTTATATTAGCATCAACTGAGTTTAGCTTATAACTAAATGATAGTTCTATCCCTTTTTTTTCTGCTTCGGCTTTAAAAAAATCAAAAATCTCATTAGATCTTTCATTGATATTAAATTCGGATAATTGAATATCCATTAGTCCAGCTTCAATTTTTGAAACATCCATAATATCATTAATAGTAGTCAGCATTCTTTTACCACTTTTTTCAATAATATCAATATATTTTTGTTGTTTATCATTACTCAGTTCTGGAGTTTTTAGCAATTCTGAAAAACCTAAAATTCCACTCATAGGTGTTCGTATTTCGTGACTCATATTTGCTAAAAATGCCGTTTTTAACCGGTCTGATTCTTTGGCTTTTTCTAGCGCTCTTATTAACTCATCCTCATACCTTTTACGTTCAATAGAAATGCTAATTTGGTTCGATATAATTTCTAAAACTTCTTTATCCTTTTCCGAATAAGCATTTTCTTCTTCATAACTTTGCACAACAAAAACTCCTGTTATTTTTCCTAGAGTTTTAAGAGGTACACCGAGCCACGATTTCGAATTTGGCCCAATCATTCCAGTCTTTTCAAACTCCAATTTAATCATTTCCGACTCATCTAATAATAGTGATACTCCTTTTCTAATAACAATTCCGGAAATTGATTCACTTGCAGGAAAATCCACCACATCATCGCCACCTATATCTTTATAATAGGGTATATGCAAGCTATCATTTACTTCATTATAGAAAGCTACAAAAAAGTTTTTAGTATCGACAATACGGCCCAATTCATTTTGGATTACTACCATAAGTTCCCCTAAATCCATCTCTGTTTGGGAAGCATTTGAAATATTCAGAATGATGTTTTGAACTTGTTCTGCCCTTTTTTTAGCTGTTATATCTCTGTTAACACCGCGTTGTCCTAAATAATTTTTATCATCATCATATACAGGTCTGCAAAAATGACTAATCCACTTAATAGATCCATCTAATGCTTTTATTTTAAACTCGATAGGTTCTTGTAAATCTATGCTGTTTTTACAAAAGTGTTTATCAACCAATGTATGATGCTCTGGAAGTACAATATTTCTTAATAAATCTTTATTATTAACAAAATCTTGATGTTTATAACCTGTTGTTTGTTCACAAATTGGAGAATTATAAATATATTCCCTGTTTTGGTCTACCCAATATTCCCATTCAGATGAATAATTGGCTAACAAACGGAATTTTAGTTCACTTTGTTTTAACGCATGTTGTTGACGTTCTAATTCTCTATGTTGATATGAACTCATTATAACAGAAGGCAAATGCAATAAATAGTGTTCTTTTTTAACTACATAATCATCTGCACCAATTTTAAGGGCTTTAGCGGCTATAGTTTCATCTCCTTGACCCGTTACAATTACAATGGGTATAAATAATTTTCGTTCTTGACGAATTATTTTGATTATTTCTAAGGCATTTAAGCCTGGTAATTTGTAATCAAGTAGAATCAAATCATATTCACATGGTAAACTTCTGTTTTTTGGTAAAATACCCAAAGCAATGTCTCCATCTGAAACATTGGTAATGTAAATATGCGGGGCATGTTTTTTAAAATAATGATTGGTTAATTCTACATCAGCCTTGTGATGTTCTATATATAAAACATTAAGTATTTTCTTGTATTTAAGTGATTGGTTTAGTGTAAATTCTATTTGCTCAGGAAGCAGTTTTTCATAACCTATTTTTTTTGAAATATAATCATTAGCCCCTAATTTTAAAGCAGTTGCAACTACTTCCTCCGATCCGTTATTGGTGTAAATAATTATAGGAGTTTGAATATCTTTGTTACGCAATTCAGTTAACAATTCCATTCCATTGCCATCAGGTAATTTTAAGTCAAAAATAGCGATATCAAAAACGGAATCATCTTTAATCAACGCTCTGGCTTCTGCTATCGTATTTGCTACTTTTAATTCAACATCTGGCCATTGTTTTTTGAGTTCTCTGCTCACTAAATCAGCATCGAAATAATTATCCTCTAACAACAATATTTTTTTCATTTTTTTAAATTATTTAAGGCAATTTATTTAAAACGTTCCAGTACAATTCTATTTGACTTGCCACTTTTAAAAAACTATCAAAATTTACAGGTTTTACAATATAAGAATTTACTCCTAATTTGTAGGCTGCTTTAATGTCAGAATTTTCTGCTGATGAGGTGAGCACAACAATAGGAATTGTTTTATAAATTGGATGTTTTTTCATAGTTTTTAAAACATCTAAACCGTCAATTTTAGGCAATTTTAAATCTAGCAAAATAACTACTGGAATAGTTGCACCATCGTCCCACTTTTTTATATAATTTAGTGCTTCTTCTCCATCACGAGCAACTTCAATAGGATTTACTAAGTTGCTGTTTTTAAATGCACGTATTGTTAAATCAACATCAACGGGATTATCTTCTACCAATAAAATCGGATTGTTCTCTAATTTATTTTTCATAAGAAAAATTTTATTTTTTAAATTCTATATAAAAGCAGGTTCCTTTATTCAATTCACTTTCTGCCCAAATTCTTCCATTCATTCTATGCATTGCTTTTTCAACCATAGCTAAACCAATTCCAGTTCCTTCATATTCTTCCGGTAAATGTAAACGTTGAAATATTTTAAAGATCCTATCGTGGTATTTCATGTCAAAACCAACTCCGTTGTCTTTCACAAATATAAGCCAATGTGTTGAATTTTCGCTACTTCCAATCTCAATTTGTGGATTTTCACCTTTACTTGAAAATTTTATAGCATTATCTAATAAGTTACGAAGTACTAATTTTAATCCGTTATTATCAGCCAAAAGCATAAAATCTTCTGAAAAAGATGTTTTAATTTGAATATTAAATTCTTTAATTTCACCTGATAAAAGCACCAAGAGGTCATTTATTAATGGTTGAAGTGCTATATTTCTAATTTCAAATTCTTGTCGTTCCAAGCGGGAGTATGCAAGTAAATCTTCAATTAAATGATTCATTTGTAAAGTTCCTGTTCTAATATTTTTTAAAAACTCTTGTGCTTCTTCATTCAACTCGTTTTTATAGAGATCTAATAAGAGTTTACTGTATCCATCAATTCCTCTTAATGGTGCCTTTAAATCGTGTGATACTGAGTAAGTAAAAGTTTCCATTTCAGCATTTATACTAGCTAATTTTTTATTAGCGTTATCTAATGCAGTGGTTTGCATATTTAAATCATCAACCAAATTTAACAAAGCACCTTCACCATCTTCTAATGCTTTGGTGCGCTCTTTTACAAGAAATTCCAAATGGAAGCGATAATTTTTAAGTTCAAGATCTGCTTTTTTTCGGTCGTCAATATCTCTAGTTGTTGCTAGGAAACGGTATTCATCATCAATCTTAATATATGCAATACTTACTTCGCCCCAAAACAAATGTCCATCTTTATGTTTACAGTGCCACTCAAAGGTTTGTTTACCTTCAGTTTTAGATTTTAAAAGATATTGAATTGCTTCTTTTTCAGTATAAGGTGCTGTATTTGCGCTAAAATGTTGTGTAGTTTTTCCTATAACTTCACTTTTTTCATATCCAAACATAGTGCACATTTGTTCATTAACATCTAAAATTTTACCTGTTTCAGTATCATGAATAAAAATACCATCTGTAGAGGAATCGAATATAGTTTGAACATAATTTTTATTATTTACGAGGGATTCTTCAATTTTTTTACGAGCTGTGATATCGTAAATAAAGGCCACATAAACTTCATTTTCATTAAAATTAGAAAGTGTAAGTTGTATATCTACAGGATAAGTAGTATTGTTTTTTCGATGGTAAATGGACTCAAATTGAATTTTTTTAGTTTGTTCATCTATTAATGGTGCTGCTAAAGTCAAAAATTGTTCATCGTTTAAATTGGGCAGTATATCTAAAAAAGTTTTGTTTTGTAACTCGCTAATTGAATAGCCACAATTTTGCATTGCTCCTGTATTGGCATGTACAAATTGTAAATTGTTTTTTAAGAAAATATAAATCTCATTGGTAGATTGATCAATAATATTTCCAAATTGCTGTACAAGTTCTTCAGCTTGCATAATATCCATGCCAATTGACTTTAATTCGCGAATGTAGATTTGATCAAAAGGTTGTTGTTTGTTATTTTTAAATGGAGGGTTTTTAATAATGTTCACAAATTTATCGAATTGAATTTGGATCAATTTGGCTGCATAATTTGATAAAAATAAAAATAACATAACTATTGGGATAAAAATTCCAATACCTATTAAGAGACTTTTGGATAAATTATTTTTCAGCTCGTTTTCCATTATAACAATATCATTATCAAGATTATCTAAATAATCACCTGCGCCTAAAATCCATCCCCATTGGTCAAATCCCATAATATATGACATCTTTGGATATGGTTTAGTATCATCTATCTTCATAAATTTATATTGAAAAGAGCCCCCACCAGGGAGTTTAGCCAAATTCATTTCGGTTTCATATAAATTAATACCGCTTGGTAGATTTATATCAGACATTCTTTTGGGTTCTTCTAATTTTTTACCGTTAAAAAGTAATGCATTGCCATTATATGTATTCACAAAAACGTAGCCATCATTCCCAAAACGGATACTTTCAAAGTACCGCAATGCTTTGTCTTTTAACTGTTCTTGAGAATTTTCAATAGTGTCTTGTTGCGTAAATTTTAAATAGGTTATAAGATGTGAAACCACTTCTTTTAGTTCCCCCTTTTGATATTCTAAAGCTTTTTCTTTTAGTAAATTAATTTCCTTTTGAACACTATTAATTTCTAATTTGACCTGTACTGTAGTGGTTATAAGGATCGCTAAAAGTGAGGATGAAACTATTAAAATAAGCGAAAACTGATAAACACTTAAATCCTTTATTTTAAATAGCTTTAAGAAATAAGACAATAAATTATTTGTAGATGTCTTTGCTTTTTTCATTTGTAGATACGTAGTTAAGTATAAATATATTTAAGATTTAATTTTATCTTTCAGCTTTTCAATTTCTTTTTTAAGTTCTGCCATTCTTAATTCGCGACCCACAAAAATTTTATTCATTTTATCTAATTTTTTGTTTTTTTCTTCTAGCTCTATGGTTCTATCTTTTATCATTTCTTCTAAGTTTTCTCGGTAATTTGAAAGTTCTTCTTCTGTTTTTTTACGTTCCATTTTTTGCTTTGTGATATCGCAAAATTGCAACGTCATATTTAACATAAAGTCCATAGCGTTTTTTGCATCTTCTTCCGATACAATTGGCACCTTTTGGAGCGCATTCATGTAAGCTTCTTCATTGAATCCACTCTCCATAGCCTGATTACGAAAAAAATCTAAATCGGGTTCCTTATAAAGGAATTGTCCGGTAAAAAGATTGCCTAAATGTTCTCCGTCAATTATGATGGGAACTGCCACATCTACCAGGCCGTTCAAACATTCATAGGAGTGATATTTTTCACCTTTGGCCATTTGGCCGGAAAGTATGGTATCACTGATAATACATTTTTTACAGGTTTTCGGATTCACGCGGTGAAAATCGGTACAGATTTCTCGCCAACCAGATTTTGAAAGAACATTCCCTTCAAGATCAAGTATTGCTGTAAGAAAGCCGGTAGTTTTATGGAATAAATCTAATAGTATATTAATTCGATCCGAATCAATAAAATCTTGTAGTTTATAGTTCATATTAACTTATTTAAGTAAAAATAAATTCATTTAATAAAAAACGCACCCCATTAAATTAATTATTTTCTTGCTGTTTAAGTATTTTCTTTTAATTTCTTTATTTCTTCTTTCAATGCTGCCATTCTTATTTCGCGACCCACAAAAACTTTATTCAATTTATCTAATTTTTTATTTTTTTCTTTTAATGTTTTAGTTCGTTCATTCACAAGTGCTTCTAAGTTTATATTTAAAGATTCTAATTCTCTCATGATTTTTTTTCGTTCGGTAATGTCGTCAAAAACAACCACTGCTCCAATAGGTTTTCCTTCCTGTAAAATTGGAGTTGAAGTATATTCTACCTGGAATGGAGACCCATCTTTTTTCCAAAATACTTCATTTGTTATATTGTGACTTACGCAATCTTTAATGGAAGATTGGATAAAACATTCTGATTGATAATACACTGTTCCATCTACTTTGTGATGATGGTGATTGCTGTGCATTTCTTTTCCAATTAATTCACCTTTTGTATATCCGAGTAAATCTGCTCCTTTTTGATTTATGAAAGTAGCATTTCCTTTTAAATCTAAACCGTAAATACCTTTGCCAGCATTTTCAAGTAAAGAAGCATTTAAATTAAGTGTATTAGCTAAAGTTTTTGATTTTTCTTTTAGAACTATTTCTGTTTTTTTAAGTTCATTATAAGCTTCTTTAATTTCGGAAGTTTGTTTTTTAACAATTTGGGCTATTTTATTATTTTCGTCTATTTCTAAGGGCAACCACTTTTTAATTAGTAATATTAAAACGATAACCGCTGTTATTAAATTTAAAAACTTTGGAAATATGACCATTTGGGGTTGTGACAAATAGTTGTAGACAGCTATAGGTAAGTAACCAGAGAGCGATGTAAACCAAGAACCAAAATAAACACTTTCAAAGAAAGATCGAAAGGCGTCTAATGCCAAAATTACTAACAGTAATTTTAACAATTTAAATGATCTTAAATTATTAATTTTATTAATGTAAAAGACAAATATAACTCCCCAAATAATAGCAATACACCAATAAATGATTAGTGTTAATAAGTTAAAAAATCTCTCCATAAATATTATATTTTAAAGTATA
>NZ_CALAEQ010000189.1 GCF_937891065.1 uncultured Lutibacter sp.
CGGCAGTTAATAAAGCAAATAATTCACCTAAATGTGATGTAAACATAATTAACTAGCATAAATTTTGAGGTGCTAAAGTACTTAAAAGTAAGTGCTAATCTAAAAAACATATCAATTATTTTTTTTCTGAAAAACCAACTTTTATATTTTTTTACAAAAGACAATTAATAAAACAATATTTTTGTTTTATTAATTAGTAAAATATAAAACTCTAATTTTAGAAAGTAATATGAGAAGATTTTTTCAAAAACTTAAAAAATGGATTTTAAAGAGCATTGTAGCCTTTTTTATGCTGTCAATATTTTTAGTGATAATCTTCAAATGGATTCCAGTTCCTTTTACACCACTTATGTTAATTAGAAATGTTGAACAATGGTCAAAAGGAGAAAAGGCAGCTTTTACTCATAAATGGGTACCTATGAGTAAAATTTCTGATAATTTGGCAAAAGCAGTAATTGTTAGTGAAGATCAAAAGTTTATCCAACATTTTGGATTTGACATAGAAGCCATAGAAAAAGCCTATGAGAAAAATAAAAAGGGAAAAAAAATTAAAGGAGGGAGCACTATAACACAGCAAACTGCTAAAAATGTATTTTTATGGCCACAACGAAGTTATGTTCGAAAAGGTTTTGAAGTATATTTTTCATTTTTAATTGAAGTTTTTTGGAGTAAAGAACGCATTTTAGAAGTGTATTTAAATAGTATTGAAATGGGAAATGGTGTTTATGGTGCTGAAGCGGCCTCACAACATTGGTTTAGAAAACCAGCAGCCAAATTATCTAATTATGAAGCTGCCTCAATTGCCGCAATTTTGCCAAATCCTAGAAAATATAAAGCTAAAGGTTCCTCGGCTTATATTGAAAATAGAAAGAATTGGATTTTACTTCAAATGAATTATTATGGCCCTTTAAAGTTTGACTAATATGTGAAAAATAAAAAAACTCACCAATTTGGTGAGTTTTTTAAGTTAATTTTAGGTAGTAGTAAATCGTTTATTTGTTTTCTGCGTATAATTTTTCAACATAATTCCAGTTAATTACATTAAAAAATGCATTAATATAATCTGGTCTTCTGTTTTGGTAGTTTAAGTAATAAGCGTGTTCCCAAACGTCTAATGCTAAAATTGGAAAACCTCCACAACTAACACCTGGCATTAATGGATTGTCTTGATTTGGTGTAGAGCAAATTTCTACTTTTCCACCTTTATGAACACATAACCAAGCCCAACCAGAACCAAAACGGGTTGCTGCAGCTTTTGCAAAAGCATCTTTAAAAGCATCAACTGAACCAAATTCAGCTACAATAGCATCTTTTAATTCTCCAGATAAATAACCTTTTCCTTCAGGATTCATCACATTCCAAAATAAAGTATGATTGTAAAATCCACCTCCATTATTTCTAACAGCGGTATTATTCATATCTAAATTTGTTATAATATCGTCAATAGATTTTTTATCTAAATCTGATCCTGCAATAGCGTTATTTAAATTGTTGGTATATCCAGCATGGTGTTTTCCATGGTGAATTTCCATAGTTCTTGCGTCAATATGTGGCTCTAACGCATCATAAGCGTACGGTAATTTTGGTAGTTCGAAAGACATAATAATATTTTTTAAAATTAAATGTATTCAAAGATAATAAACGTTCCTTATTCAAAAAGATTTTGAAATTGAATGTTTTTATAGTGATATTAGAATATCCTATATTATAAAA
>NZ_CALAEQ010000190.1 GCF_937891065.1 uncultured Lutibacter sp.
TTTCTCTTCCAGTTTTTGAAATAGTATCGCTCCAATCAATTAATAATTGAATTACTGAAGCATTTCCCTTGGCTTGAAAAGCTGCTCTTACCCAGGTAATAAACCATTGTTCAAATTGCTCATCTGCATTATCATTGTGCAATAAATGCAAGGCTTTATTGATATTTCCGTCAGATTGTTGGGCAATTTGCTGTGCAATTGGTTGATCAGTGCCTTCTTTTTCAATTAAATAGTTAACAATGTCAGCTTCAGCTATTATAGGAAAATGTAAAACCTGACAACGTGATTTTATAGTTGTAATAATATGTTCTTCGTTTTCTGTAACTAATAGAAAAACTGTTTTTTCAGGAGGTTCTTCTAATAATTTAAGCAGTTTATTTGCCGCAGAAGTATGCATTTTCTCTGCCATCCAAATAATCATTATTTTGTAACCACCTTCGTATGATTTCAGTCGTAAAGATTTTACAATTTCCTCAGCTTCGTTAACACCAATTTGTCCTTGTTTGTTTTCAATACCAATAGATTGTAGCCATTCAAATAAATTTCCATACGGATTTAATTGAATGAAATTACGCCAATCTTCTAAAAATAAATTACTTACTGGATGATTTTTTACAACATCATTTGTTGCAACTGGAAACGCAAAATGTAAATCGGGGTGCATTAATTTAGCACATTTTAAAGCGCAAGCTTCTTGATCAGTACTTGTGCTACACAAAATATATTGCGCATAAGCGATAGCCATTGCTAAAGTGCCTGAACCTTCTTTACCTACAAACAATTGGGCGTGCGAAATTCTACCATTGTCGGTAGATTTCATTAAATGAGTTTTTAAATGTTCGTGTCCTAAAATTTCAGAAAAATTCATCTAAGCGAAAGTAAAACATTTTCAGCAAATATAAATTGAGATGCTATTTAATCTTTTAATTTTCAATCTTAAAATAAGATTATGAAATCGGTTTCGTAAAAAACTAGAGTCCTTAGTTTAAAATAATTTATATTTGTAGTACTAAATTTTATTAGAAATGAAAACAATACAAGACATAAGTTTTGAAGGAAAAAAAGCATTAATTAGAGTAGATTTTAATGTACCTTTAGATGAAAATTTTAATATTACAGATGCAACTAGAATAGAAGCTGCAAAACCAACAATTATTAAAATTTTAGAAGATGGAGGGGCAGTTATTTTAATGTCTCATTTAGGACGACCAAAAGGTGTTGAAGAAAAATATTCTTTAAAGCACATTATTGGTAAAGTTTCTGAAATAATTGGAGTTGAAGTAAAATTCGCGACTGATTGTGTAGGTGAAATTGCAGAAAAAGCAGCTTCAGAATTACAAATGGGAGAAGTGTTATTGTTAGAAAATTTACGTTTTTATGCAGAAGAAACTAAAGGCGATTTAGAGTTTTCAAAAAAACTTTCAAAGTTAGGAGATATTTATGTGAATGATGCATTTGGTACAGCACATAGAGCGCACGCATCAACAACAATTGTAGCTCAGTTTTTTCCAGAAAATAAATGTTTTGGTGCTTTATTAGCGCAAGAAATTGTGAGTTTGAAGAAAATATTAGAAGAAGGTGAAAAGCCAGTATTGGCTATTTTAGGAGGTGCAAAAGTATCTTCAAAAATTACAGTTATTGAAAATATTTTAGACAAAGTAAATCACTTAATTATTGGTGGTGGAATGAGTTTTACATTTGTAAAAGCACTTGGTGGTACAGTAGGAAATTCAATTTGTGAAGATGATAAATTAGAGTTGGCATTAGAAATTTTGAAGAAAGCAAAAGAAAAAGGAGTACAAGTTCATATTCCTGTTGATGTAATAGCTGCTGATGATTTTAGTAATGATGCAAATACTCAAATTTGTGATATAAATAGTATTCCTGATGGTTGGCAAGGTTTAGATGCTGGACCAAAATCA
The DNA here is from genome assembly GCF_937891065.1 of uncultured Lutibacter sp. Classification (GTDB taxonomy): domain Bacteria; phylum Bacteroidota; class Bacteroidia; order Flavobacteriales; family Flavobacteriaceae; genus Lutibacter. The sequence goes on from NZ_CALAEQ010000190.1 coordinate 1,923, forward strand.
AGAGAATTATTTGATAAAATTGTAAACCAATCTAAAACAATTCTTTGGAATGGACCTTTAGGAGTTTTTGAAATGGAAAGCTTTGCAGGAGGAACAATTGCCTTAGGAAATTCTATTGCAAATGCAACTAAAAACGGAACTTTTTCACTTGTTGGAGGAGGAGATTCAGTTGCTGCAGTAAAACAATTTGGTTTTGAAAACAAAGTAAGTTACGTGTCTACCGGTGGTGGAGCTATGTTAGAAAGTTTAGAAGGTAAAACTTTACCAGGTATTGAAGCTATCTTAAAATAAACGAGTATTGTCACACTAAGCTTGTCGAAGTGTGTTTTATATCTCATATATAAACCATTTTCTTTTTTAAAAGAAAATGGTTTTTTATTGTTACATCATAAATTTTGAGTGAGGAATTATTTCTTTACTTTTGATATTTAAATAAATATACCATTCAACAAATCAAAAAAAAAATGAAATACACTACCCTTCCAAATACAGATATTACAGTAAGTAAAATATGTTTAGGCACCATGACTTTTGGTCAGCAAAATACAGAAATTGAAGCCCATGAACAATTAAATTATGCTGTTGAAAAAGGAATAAATTTTATTGACACTGCTGAAATGTATTCTATTCCTGGGAAAAAGGAAACTCAAGGAAGTACAGAACGATTTATAGGAAGTTGGTTAAAAGATCAAAAAAGAGATGAGTTGATAGTTGCTACCAAAGTAACGGGTCCTAACGAGTATTTTAAGTATATAAGAGAAAATTTAGGTTTTTCAAAACAAGTTGTTCACAGCGCTTTAGAGAAAAGTTTAAAACGTTTACAAACTGATTATGTAGATGTTTATCAGTTACATTGGCCTGATAGGAATACTAATTTTTTTGGACAAAGAAACTACGTTCATAATCCAAATGAAAAATGGGAAGATAATTTTAAAGAAGTTATAGAAACATTAGATGGTTTGGTGAAAGAAGGGAAGATTCGTCATTATGGAGTTTCCAATGAATCTTCTTGGGGTTTAATGCGTCATTTAACAGAGAGTAACTACAATAACTTAACACGTTGTAAAACCATTCAAAATTCGTATTCATTATTAAATAGAACTTTCGAAATTAATTTAGCCGAAGTTTCAATGCGCGAAAATGTTGGTTTATTAGCTTATTCACCTTTGGGTTTTGGTATGTTATCCGGAAAATATTTAAATGGAAATTTACCAAATAATTCAAGATTAAAATTGTTTCCTGCTTATGTAAGATACAATAGTAAACAAGCACATTTTTTAACTCAAAAATATGCTGATTTAGCGAAAGAGCTTAATTTAAGTCTAGCACAATTAGCATTGGCTTTTGTAAACCAGCAGCCATTTGTTACTTCAAATATTATTGGTGCAACAACTTTAGAACAATTAAAAGAAAATATTGAAAGTATTCACGTGGAACTTTCAAAAGAAACTCTTCAAAAAATTAATTTCATACAAGAATTACAACCAAATCCAGCACCATAAATTTCTATATTACATCAGTTAATTTTTATATATATAGTTAAACTTCATCATCAGAAATGTTATTTCCAAAGTGGGATATTTTGGTTAATGTTTCAATAAAAGATAAAAATATCTTATTAGCTGATAAAAATCATCTTTTAATATTTGGACATATTGTTATTTTGTAACAATTATTACAATCTTAAACCAAATAAATAAAAAATGAATTTTAAAAATTTATTAATTGCAATTTTAGTACTAGTTTCAGTGCAAAGTTATGCACAGTTAACTATTAGTGGTGAATTAAGACCACGTGCAGAATACAGAAACGGATACAAAACCTTAACAGCAGATGGTTCAGATGCTGCCTTATTTGTATCACAACGTACACGTTTAAACACAAAGTATGTTACAGATGATTACACTTTCTTTTTAAGCTTTCAAGATGTTAGAGTTTGGGGAGATGTAAAACAATTAGCAGATAATGGTAATAGTTTATCAGTTCATGAAGCTTGGGGGCAAGTAAAATTCAACCCAAATTTTTCAGTAAAATTAGGTCGTCAGGAAATAATTTATGATGATAGCCGTATGTTTGGAAACGTTGGTTGGGCACAACAAGGTCGTAGCCATGATGCAGCAATCTTCAAATTTGGAAATGAAAACTACAAATTAGATTTAGGTATTGCCTATAACCAAGATGCAGAAGCATTATTTGGTAATTTATACACAGTTGCCGGAAATTACAAAGCAATGCAATATGCTTGGTTTCATAAAGACTGGAGCAATGTAAAAGCAAGCTTTTTGTTCTTAAACAATGGATTACAAAATGTAGCTGCTGAAGAAATTCGTTACAGCCAAACATTAGGTACTAACTTAAATTTTAAAGCATCAAGTAACTTAAATGTCGCAGTAAACGCTTATTTACAATCAGGTAAAGATGTTGCAGATCGTGATTTAAGTGCTTATTTAGTAGGGTTAGACTTAGGATATAAAGCTTCAGATAAAGTAAATTTAGGTTTAGGTTTAGAAATTCAATCAGGAAATGCTTACGATGGTGATGCTTCTGAAAACAAAGCTTTTACACCTTTCTACGGAACTAATCATAAATTCAATGGTTTTATGGATTATTTCTATGTTGGAAACCATGCAAACAGTGTTGGTTTAGTAGATATTTATGCTAAAATTGGAACTAAGTTAGGTGAAAAATCGAGCTTAACAGCTTTTATACATAATTTTTCAGCACAATCAGAAATTGCTAATGGTGTAGATAAAAGCTTAGGAACTGAACTTGATTTAGTGTACTCACACAAATTAAATAATGATGTATCTATTGGAGCTGGATATTCTCAAATGTTTGCGAAAGAAGGACTAGAAGCAATTAAAGGTAATAACGACGGAAATGGAAATAACTGGGCTTGGTTAATGTTGACTATTAAACCAACATTATTTTCATCAAAATAATAGAATCCTTAATTCAAGATTATGAGCATTTTTAAAAAATTAATTCCACCACCTGAATGGCGTTTACCCGTACTAATTTTAATGGGCGCTATGACTGGACTTACATTATATGCGCTTATCGAATCTAAGGCGGTATCTTATTTATCAGATGATCCAAAAACATGTGCCAATTGTCATGTTATGACACCACAATATGCAACTTGGCAAAATAGTTCACATAGAGAGTGGGCAAGTTGTAACGACTGTCATGTACCGCAAGATAATGTGTTTAAAAAATACCTATTCAAAGCTAAAGATGGTTTATATCATGCGTCAGTTTTCTTAACACGCGGAGAGCCAGAAGTAATTAGAATGAAAGAAGCAGGCGTTGAAGTTGTTCAAAGCAATTGTATAAGATGTCATGAAGATCAAGTAACAGATGCCAGATTAAGCGGTTTGGTTGAAGATCATAAAGAAAATAGAACCGAAAGAAAATGTTGGACCTGTCACCAAGAAGTTCCTCACGGAAGCATACATAGTTTATCTTCTGTAAAATATTACGGAAAAATAGGTGAAGAACATCATGAAACAGTACCAGCTTGGTTAAGTAAATATTTAAAAGAATCAGATAATCAAAAAAATAAAAAAGATGAGTAATACAAGAAAACCTTGGAAAAACTGGGTGTTATTTTTAGCATCATTAGTAATTGTGTTTTTGTTAGGACTTTTAGTTTCTTCAATAACAGAACGTAAAATGGAGGCTAAATTTGCTTATACTCCAATGACTAAAATAAATAAATTAGAACCTAGAAATGAAGTTTGGGGAGAAAATTTTCCACGTGAGTTTCAATCTTATTCCAAAACGGAAGAGAGTAACTTTAATTCAAAATACAATGGTTCAGCAGAGATTGATATGCTAGAAGTTGACCCTCGTTTGGTAGTACTTTGGGCTGGTTATGGTTTTGCAAAAGATTACAATCAAGGTCGTGGACACCAACATGCTATTGAAGATTTAAGAGCTTCTTTACGTACAGGTGCTCCAACTGGACCAGATGATGGACCAATGCCTTCAACTTGTTGGACTTGTAAATCACCTGATGTGCCTCGTTTAATTAATGAAATTGGTGTAAATGAATACTATAGTGGTAAATGGGCTAGTAAAGGTGAAGAAATTGTAAATCCAATTGGATGTGCAAACTGTCATAATGAAAAATCTATGAACCTTACAATTACGCAACCAGCTTTAATTGAGGCTTTTGCACGTCAAGGAAAAGATATTACAAAAGCTTCTCATAATGAAATGCGTTCACTAGTTTGTGCACAATGTCACTCTGAGTATTATTTCAACAAAAACCTTCCAGATAGTAAGGGTGTTCCTTATTTAGTATTCCCTTGGGATGAAGGTCAAACTGTTGAAGACATGGAAAAATATTATGATAATGTTGGACATGTAGATTGGACTCATTCAATTAGTAAAGCTCCAATGTTAAAAGCGCAACACCCAGGATACGAAGTATTTAAAATGGGTATACACGGACAAAGAGGTGTTTCTTGTTCAGATTGTCATATGCCTTATAAAACAGAAGGTGGGCAAAAATTTACAGATCACCACATTCAATCTCCTTTGAACAACGTTGCAAATTCTTGCCAAGTTTGTCATAGAGAAGAGAAAGATGAATTAGTTAAAAACGTATTTGATAACCAGGATCGTATTATCGAAAACCGTGACCAATTAGAGCGTTTGTTAGTAAGAGCGCATGTTGAAGCAGGTAAATGTTGGGAATTAGGAGCTACAGAAGCTCAAATGAAAGATATTTTACACGGTATTCGTTTAGGACAATGGCGTTGGGATTATGCTGCAGCATCTCACGGTGGATCTTTCCACGCACCAGTTGAATTAGGTAGAGTTATTGGTAAAGGTATTGACATTACGCAAGAAACCAGAATTAAATTAGCGAAGTTATTAATGACTTTAGGATTTAATGATGACGTACCTTATCCAGCTATTGAAACTAAAGCAGATGCTCAAAAATTCATTGGTTTACCAATGGAAAAAATGGAAGCTGACAAAGCGAGATTCTTAAAAGAATTAGCTCCTAAATGGGACGAAGCAGCAAAAGCAAGAGAAGCTAAATATTAATATTTATTAAAAAACTTTATATTTGATCTCATATGAGTGAAAATAATATAAAGATTCAACGTAATCTCTGGGAAAATCCTTGGGGTTACGTTGAATCTTTTTTTATCGGGTTTGGCTTAATGGTAACAGGCTTCTTTTTAGAAGTATTTGTATCAACAAGTAACACATTTACACTATCGTATCCATTTAATTTAATTTTTTTAATAGGATATGTTTTAGTACTATTTGTATTGTATAAATGGTTTGCATCGACACAAATAATACGTTGGTTAACCAAAGTACCAGCATCAATTACGAGTATTGTTTTGGTTACATTATTAGTTATGATAATGGGAATAATACCTCAAATTCCTTCAGAAAGTAATATTATTACTAATTTAGGCTTAAACCATATTACAAGCAATTGGGCTTTTTTACTAATTTTATTTCAATTTTTAACTTGTTTAGGATTAATTTCAATTAAAAGAATTTTACAATTCAAATGGTCTAATTTCGGATTTATTTTGAATCACTTAGGATTATTTTTGGCATTAATTGCAGGTGTTTTAGGAACTGGAGATTTACAACGCTTATCTATAAATGTATACGAAGGAAAACCAAGTTGGATTGCTACTGACGCTCAAAAAAATGAAATAGAATTGCCTTTTGCATTCTATTTAAAAGATTTTATAATTGATGAATACCATCCAAAATTAGCACTAATTGATAATACAACAGGAAGTATTAGCCACAACAATGGTAAAAACTTGTACTTAGTTGAAAAAGGAGAAAAATATACATTTAAAAACTTTGAAGTTACAGTAGATGAATTTTTACCAAATTCAGGTAGAATAGGTGATAGATACGAAAAAGTGAATGAAATTGGTTCGCCACCGTCAGCTGCTATTACGGTTAAAAATATTGAAAATGATTCTATTCAATCTGCTTGGATAAGTAGCGGAAGTTTTAGATATCCATACGAATCACTTAAAATTAGTGATGAATATTCTATGGTGATGACGATTCCTGAAGTGAAAAAATTCAGCTCAGATATTGATATTTTAACGAAAGAAGGTGAAAGAATTAGTACTGTTTTAGAAGTAAATAAACCTTTTAAACACAATGGCTGGAAAATTTACCAGCTGAGTTATGATGATAAAATGGGAAAATGGAGTGATTTAAGCGTTCTAGAGCTCGTTAAAGACCCATGGCTACCACTAATCTATATTGGAATTTTTATGATGATTGCAGGCTCATTTTATATGTTTTGGATGGGGAATAAAATAACTAAAAATCAAGAATAATGACTTGGATAGATTTTCCTTTATATAGCTCTATTAGTATTTCATTATGGATATTGGGATTGCTATTTTTATTGATTTCTTATAAAAAAGAATCCATATTTAAATTTGCAAATTTGTTATTTGTTGCAGGTTGGCTAACTCTAATATTATTTGTAATAAAATTGTGGATAGAATTAGACCGTCCACCTATGCGAACTTTAGGCGAAACACGTTTATGGTACGCTACTTTTTTACCTTTAATAGGTTTTCTAACTTATATTCGTTGGAAATATAAATGGTTTTTAGCCTACAGTATTGTAATGGCAAGTATGTTTTTAGCAATTAATTACTTAAACCCAGAAACATACTCAAAAACCTTAATGCCAGCGTTACAAAGCCCGTGGTTTATTCCGCATGTATTGGTGTATTTGTTTTCTTATGCAGTATTGGCAGCTTCAAGTATTGTTGCGATTAAAGGTTGGTACGATAGTTACAAAGGAAACTTTAAAATGGAAACCTTAAAATTAGCAGACAATTTAGTATATATAGGTTTTGCTTTTTTAACTTTAGGATTGCTATTTGGTGCGCTTTGGGCAAAAGAAGCTTGGGGACATTACTGGACTTGGGATCCAAAAGAAGTTTGGGCTTTTTTAACTTGGATGGGTTATTTAATATACATTCATTACCGTAATTTTCATATACATAAATCACAACAAGCGCTCACTATTTTAGCACTTGCCTTTGTTGTATTATTAGTTTGTTGGTTTGGGGTAAATTATTTACCGGTAGCTAATACAAGTGTACATACCTATACTAATTATTAAAAATAAAAAAACCGTTAAACTGAGATTGATTCAACTTAACGGTTTAAATAATATTTTTTATTTCTTAAAATGTAATTTCATCACCTGTTTTATAAATGGTATTAAATAACAATCCATCTTCTGAAAAACCATTGATAATAAATTGAAATTCATTTGAAAATTCATTTGTTGGAATTTTTATAAAAACTTCTCCTTTTTCATTGGTTTGAAGGTTGTTTTTCCAATCTATTTCCGACCAATTATAAGCATCTTCAGTATAAATATTATATTGTGGTTTGTAATAGTCATTGGCTCTATCAAAACCAGTTAATAAAATTAAATCTTTATAAAGAGTTTTACCATATTTATAATACTTGTGGTTTGCTTTTTTAAGAAATATTTTTACAATACCACCAGAAGCATCAAGACCTCCCCCAGCTCCTGATCTATTTATTAAAATTTCATCAACCTCACCCATTAAAGTAGCTTCTAAAACTTCAATGTGGGTATCTTCATCTATTCGAACACCATTTATGTATACAATAGGCTTAGCAATAGGAGCTAAAAATGATTTTCTTGTTTTTCTGAGTCGAAGAATACAATTAGAAGGACAATTCCCTTCAACCATACCTATTTGTTGAAAATAATGTAGCAAATGAAGATAGGTATCTTCCATACTTTCAGTTACTTTTTTGTTTTCATAAAAACCAGAAGCGATTGTGTTACGTTTGTTTGCTATATCCATTTCATCATCATAAAAAGTTCTTTTTCTTTTAGACTTCACAGTTTTTAAAACCACTTGATTTAAAACTTCTACATCGGGGTAATTATTAAAACTTGAAACGTTGTTTTCTTCATTTAAAACAGTTATTTCTGCTTTTATAATTGGGTTATGGTTAGTACTATTTGGTATAAAACTAAACTTATTAATAGTTGTAGTATCTGCAATGAAAGATACTTTCAAAGGTTTTACCAACGGAGATTTGTTCTTAATTAAGGCTATTTTAATAGAGTCGTTTTTATATCCAAAAACATTTTCAAATGAAAATTGATTGTTTTCATTAATTTCACTTGAGGCAATTAAACCGCCTTTTTTAGACATAATACCCATATTATACCCTTTCGGATACCATTTTATCTTACCATTTACTGTAAAGCCACTTTCAAATTTATAATTTTCAGGCGGGTTTATTTCTTTTATTTTTTCTTCTAAAGAATAAGTGCTCCATCCTTGATTTAATAACAATAAATCTAAAAACTCTTTTTGTTTTTTATTATTGTTTTTAAAATAGAATGATGGATCTTCAATTTCTCCTTTTACATAAGGTGTTAATAAAAAAGCACTTTTTATAGTTTGATTTTCTTGAAAATTCTTTGAATTTTTAGGAAGTACTGAAATGCTTAATTGAGATAAAATTGGCTCTAATTTCGAATTTAAAGTTTTAACTTTATAAGTTATAGAGTCGTTTTCCGTTTTTAGTTTATTAATTAAAATGGCAGTTTGTTCTTGTTGCTTATTTACAAAAATTTTACGTTCAGCAATTGGTTGATTGTTCTTAAAAAGAGTGATTATATTAACGCCGTTTAGCATTTTACTTTTGTCAAAAACCAACTCTTGTATAGTTTCTTCATTATTAATAAGTGATAATGTAACCGCCTGACTTATGTAATTATTTCTATAAAAAAGCAATGCTAAATCTGAATTTTGTAACGATGGTAACGTTTGTTCGTTGGTTTTTAAAGTTACAATAAGCTCTTTTTCATGAGAATTGTCTACACTAAAAATTACACCCGTTTTGTTGGCTTTTGGAATGTTAATATTTTGAGTGGTATTATTAATATTTACAATTGCCGTGTAGGTTTCATTTTCATTATAGTTAAAAACACATTTTCCCATTCCTAGCTCATTGCCAATAAAATTATTCTCCACTTCTCCTTTAGAGTTTGTGATTTTCCCTGAGAAAGGAAATCCTTTTCCATTAATTAAAGCCTTTATACCAATAACATTTTCTGTATTTTCTAATAAATAACCACTTTCTGGAAATAACTGTATATCGTAAGAATTTACATATTCTTCTTGATTTTCATTCTTTTCTAAAGAAGAATTAATAATTTCAATTTCTTGAGTAAATACATTTTCATTGCCAAAATTTAGCATATAATTTGTAAAACCTTGTAGGTAATACTTTCCTGAAAGTAAGTTTTTATTTAATAAAAAATCTCCAAAACCAACACCTTTTTTAATAAATATAGTTTTTTGTTCTACTAAATTACCTTCAGAATCTATCAAATTAAGGGAAAGATTACTTGTGTATACCGATGGTTTGTTTTCAGCGTCTTCAGCTACATATGCCGTTACCCAAATAGTTTCATTTGTAAAATAAATAGATTTGTTTAGATGTAAAAAAACTTTTTCTCTGTATACAATGTTTTCTTGAAGTGGTTTAATAATTGGATTCTCAATATTGGCTTGTGCGAAAATTGAAGAAGAGCAAATAATAAATAATAAGAGTAGACTTTGTTTCATATTTTTCATAGTAAATTTTTATTTTGTCGAGCAAGAATTAAGCCATTAATAGTTTTTTGTAAAATAGTTAGATTTTAGGATATAATTTTTGATTTATTGTAGTTTTCCATCTTACCAAGTTTTGATAATCTAAACCTAAATTGGTTTCTTTTTTCATTTTATCAACTATTAAAGAAGCTTCTTCAAATTTTTCATCACATAAAACGGTAGCTTCTTCAAAAGAGCTAATTTTAGAAAGTTTTGTTTTTAATTCTTGATTATAAATTTCGTAAATATCAAAAATTAAGTTGATGTACATAAGTTTATTATCGATACGATTGTAAGAGCAAAAAGATGAATTTCTGTCGAATAAAGTTTTAGTGCTAAATTGTTTTTCGCCTAAATCATTAGTGTATACATCTAACATAAAGCTAAAGATAAATAGTTCATCAATTTCAGATTTGTTGGGTTTATGTTTAAATTCTGAAATAGAAAAAGCCTCTTTATCCACCGCCTTTGTAGCGCCTTGTTTATAAGCTTTATGATCTATAGTGCTTTCTTCATCTTTTAGTAAGTTATACTTAATATCTTCCCATTTTAAAGACTTATTTTTTTGCCAATCCATTATTGAAGGACGTATATATTGTAAATAATCTGATGGAATAGTTGTGTTATAGTTAATTAAATAACCATATTTTTTGAAAAAATCTATAGACATTTTCTCTCTATAACTCTTAGGAAATTGAAAATTTATATTCCAAAATTCTTCTGAAGCCTGTTGAGTTCTAATTTTATCATAATCATTGTTAAAGTTTATGTTATTGGTAAAATAAGGCTCTGTAAAAGAAAAGTTATAATCGTAAAAATAGAGCAATGAATGTGAAGTTATAATTTCAAAATTATCTTTAGAACTATAGTTCATTTTAAACTCAAAATCTATTGATTGAATTTTATGATAATCATTAGGGTTAAAATTAATGTTTAGTTGAATACTTTTTGGTGTTACAGTATCATCTTCAATAATAGACGATAAACCATCGGTTATTAAATCTTCGCCACTTAATGTTATTTTTTTGATAGTTAATGTTTCTTTATTAAAAATAACCGTACCTGAAAAAAGCCTGCCGTTTTCCTTTTTAGGAGTGAAAGAAATTGATAAATCTCCTTGGTCACAAGAAGCACATTTATCAATTTCCACAAGATACTTACTTTTAATAGCACCTAAAGTAAAGTTACCAGGATAAAATGGAAGTATTTGGTCAGATTTTTCAAATAATTGAAAATCTTTTAAAATATCTGTATTATTTAAACTATAAAAAGGAAAAGTTGCATTTTGTCCAAAACGACCGCTTTTTAATTTTAAATCTACTATTCCTTTCGATAAACTTTGTTCACTATTATAAAATCCTTCAACGGTTTCAATAGGAATACCTCTTGCCGATGAGGTTAACGTGAGAAACGCTTTACTTTTAGTTATTAATTCTTTGTCTCTATACTTCTGTATTAAACTATATAAGAGATTATATGTATAGTTTTTATCCTTTTTTGCAACAACTAAAACCTGATTTAAATGAAAAGTATTTGGAGCTAAATAAAACTTAGAATGCTCTTTAAAATAAGATACTGCAACTTTTTTTGTTTTAAACCCAATAAACCTTATTTCTAAAGAATCTATAGCAAATCTATCATCAATTTCAAATTTTCCATCTTCATTTGTAATGGTATAATAATTCTTGGCACTTATAATTTTTATGGTTGCATACGGTAGCGAAGTTTTTGTTTCCTTGTCAAAAATAAAACCTTCAATAGTTGATTGTGAGAAAGAGACTGTTAATGAGAATAGAAATATAAGAAGTGTAATTTTTTTCATAGCCATTTTTTTTTCATAGTAATTACTTGACAAGAAGTAATTTTATAATTCAAAAAATATCAAAAATCACGCCATTTTTAAGAAAATTTTAACATTTTACTTTTTCGTCAGCATTCGCTTAATTTCATTCAGTTTCATTAAAGCTTCAATTGGTGTAAGGGTATCAATATTTGTTGATAAAATTTCTTCTTTTAAATCTTCTAATAAAGGATCATCTAATTTAAAAAAGCTTAATTGCATTTCTTCATCTGAAGCATTTTTCAACGTTTCTTTTACATCTTCATTTGTATGGTTTTTTTCTAGCTGTTTTAGCATTTTTGTAGCCCTGTGAATTACAGAACTAGGCATTCCAGCTAATTTAGCAACATAAATACCAAAACTATGTTCACTTCCTCCAGGAACTAATTTTCGCAGAAAAATAACTTTATCTTTTAATTCTTTTACTGAAACATTGAAGTTTTTAACACGTTCAAAAGTCTTAGTCATATCATTTAATTCGTGATAATGAGTAGCAAATAATGTTTTTGCTTTTGAAGGATGTTCGTGTAAATATTCAGCAATTGCCCAAGCAATAGAAATACCATCGTAAGTACTTGTTCCCCGTCCAATTTCGTCTAATAAAACCAAGCTTCTTTCTGAAATATTATTCAAAATACTAGCGGTTTCATTCATTTCTACCATAAAAGTAGATTCTCCCATAGAAATATTATCACTAGCGCCAACTCTGGTGAAAATTTTGTCAACGATACCAATTCGTGCATTTTGAGCGGGAACATAACTTCCCATTTGAGCCAATAAAACAATTAAAGCAGTTTGACGTAAAATAGCTGATTTACCACTCATATTAGGACCGGTAATCATAATAATTTGTTGTAAATTTCTGTTTAAAACAACATCGTTTGCAATATATTCTTCACCAATTGGCAATTGTTTTTCAATCACAGGATGACGTCCATTTTTAATTTCTAAATCGGTACTTTCATCTAATAGTGGGCGAATATAATTGTATTGCTTTGCAATCTCAGCAAATGAGCTTAAACAATCTATTTGAGCAATTAATTGTGCGTTTAATTGTATTGGCTGAATATAATCTAACAAATTACTAATAAGCTCAGTAAAAAGCTCGTGTTCAAGTTTGCCAATTTTTTCTTCGGCACCTAAAATTTTGGTTTCGTATTCTTTTAATTCCTCCGTAATATAACGTTCTGCATTTACCAAAGTTTGCTTACGAATCCAATCAGAAGGAACTTTATCTTTATGGGTGTTTCTAACTTCAATATAGTAGCCAAAAACATTGTTAAAGGCAATTTTTAAAGAAGAAATTCCTGAAGTTTCAATTTCACGAGCCAACATTTGATCTAAATAATTTTTCCCTGAAGTTGAAAGTGCACGAAGTTCATCTAATTCATTTGAAACACCACTTGCAATAGCATTTCCTTTGGAAATATTTACAGGTGCATCTTCGTTTAACGTTTTAGAGATTTTTTCACGAAGCGCATTACAATTTTGTAACTGTTCACCAATAATTTTTAAAGATTCGTTATCACTTTTTTCAGCAGCTTCTTTTATGGGAATTATGGCATTTAGGGAGTTTTTAAGCAGTACAACTTCACGCGGATTTACTTTACCAGTTGCTACTTTTGAAACTAAGCGTTCAATATCACTAATTTGCTTTATTTGGTAGGTTGCTAATTCGAAAAAATCATCATTATCTATAAAATATTTTACAATATCGTGACGCTTTTTAATTCTATTAATGTCTTTTAAAGGTAATGCTAACCAACGTTTTAACAATCTTCCACCCATTGGTGAAATGGTTTTGTCAATAACATCTAACAAGGTTACAGCATTTGCAGAAGTTGAATTGTACAACTCTAAATTTCGAATGGTAAAACGATCCATCCAAACGTAATTATCTTCAGAAATTCTGTTGATGACAGAAATATGGTCTAACTTATTGTGTTGTGTTTCAGATAAATAAAATAATACAGTACTTGAAGCGATAATAGCGTCGTTTAAATCATTTATACCAAAACCTTTTAATGATTTTACTTTAAAGTGGTTGGTTAAATTTTCCAACGCATATTCTAGTTGAAAAACCCAATCTTCTAAATAAAAAGTATAAAAACGATCACCAAATAATTCACTGAATTTTGTTTTGTGTTGTTTTTGAACCAACACTTCACTTGGATTAAAATTTTGAAGTAATTTATCGATATACTCACTATTTCCTTGAGCAGTTAAAAACTCACCCGTTGAAACATCTAAAAAAGAGATTCCAATGTATTTTTTTCCAAAGTGAACAGCAGCTAAAAAGTTATTGGTTTTTGATTGTAAAACTTCATCGTTTAAAGCGACTCCTGGAGTCACCAATTCTGTAACACCACGTTTTACAATTGTTTTTGTCATTTTTGGATCTTCCAACTGGTCGCAAATTGCAACACGCATTCCGGCTTTCACCAATTTTGGTAAATAGGTATTTAAAGAATGATGTGGAAAACCAGCCAATGCAGTTTCTGTTTCACTTCCTGCACCTCGTTTTGCTAAAATAATTCCTAAAACACGAGATGCTTTTTTAGCATCTTCACCAAAAGTTTCGTAAAAATCTCCTACTCTAAACAATAACATGGCATCTGGGTATTTAACCTTAATAGCATTATATTGTTTCATTAAAGGAGTGACTTTCTTGTCTTTTGCTGCCAATTTTTTAGGAAATTAAGTTAGTTTTGCGAAGTTACATTTTTAATTAATAATTACGAATTATCAATTGCGAATTTAGAATTACAAGTTATCAATTAAGCTTTAATGATGAGAAAATTAAAAAATAGTGAATTAGGAAGGTTGAATGTTGAGGAATTTAAGCAAACTGATAAAATTCCTTTGATTGTTGTGTTGGATAATATTAGAAGTTTAAACAATATTGGTTCTGTTTTTAGAACCAGTGATGCTTTTTTAATTGAAAAAATTTATTTGTGTGGAATTACTGGGCAACCACCTCATAAAGATATTCATAAAACGGCTTTGGGATCAACAGAATCTGTTGCTTGGGAATATGTTGAAGATACGTTTACTTTAGTTGAGAAATTACAAAACGAAAATGTATTAATAGCCTCAATTGAACAAGCTGAAAATAGTACAATGCTGCAAGATTTCAACATTCAACCAAATCAAAAATACGCAATTGTTTTTGGAAATGAAGTTAAAGGTGTACAACAAGAAGTTGTTTCAGCTTCAAATTATTGTATTGAAATTCCGCAGTTTGGAACCAAACATTCGTTGAATATTTCAGTAAGTGTTGGTGTAGTTTTATGGGATTTATTTAAAAAGTTTAGGTATTAAAAACCTAAAATCATTTTAGCAATCCAAAAATAAATTAAAATTCCAAAAATATCATTGCTTGTAGTAATAAATGGGCCAGTAGCTAAAGCTGGATCTATTCCTCTTTTATCTAGTATAATAGGCACGAAAGTTCCAATAATAGATGCAATTATAATTACCGAAACTAAAGAAATTGCTACTGTAAGTCCAACTCTTAATTCAAACCCTAAAAAATACATTCCGGCCGACATTAGCAAACCAGCTAATACTAATCCATTTAGTAAACTCAGCATCACTTCTTTTAGAAGCCTATTCCATAAGGAACCTCTTAAACTGTCATTTGCCAATCCCTGAAGGATAATTGCTGAAGATTGTACGCCTACATTTCCCGCCATAGCTGCAATTAAAGGAGTGAAAAAGAACAGTTCTTTGTATTTTACCATAGCCGTTGAAAATCCACCTAAAATAGAAACACTAACAAATCCCCCAAAAAGTGCTAAAATAAGCCAAGGCAAACGTGCCTTCGTTAATTGCCAAATAGTATCATCAGCTTCAACATC
The DNA here is from genome assembly GCF_937891065.1 of uncultured Lutibacter sp. Classification (GTDB taxonomy): domain Bacteria; phylum Bacteroidota; class Bacteroidia; order Flavobacteriales; family Flavobacteriaceae; genus Lutibacter. The sequence goes on from NZ_CALAEQ010000190.1 coordinate 17,303, forward strand.
TTGTGAAATACCTGCAGCCATTTGGTAATCTTTTTCAGCTTCTTCTTTAATAACGTCAACAATATCATCAATAGTAATTCTACCAACTAGTCGACCAATTTCATCAACTACAGGAATAGCTTCTAGGTCATATTTTTGCATAATTCTGGCTACATCTGCAGCTTCAGCATTCACATTTACAGAATCTACATTTTTTATAAAAATGTCTTTAATTGGAGATCTTGTTGAGGTTGTTAATAAATCTTTTAAAGACAATCTTCCCTTTAAAATATCATTGTCATCAACTACATAAATAGAATGAACACGTGAAACTTCTTCAGCTTGCGCACGCATTTCTTTAACACAGGTAAGTACATTCCAGTTTTCATTAACTTTTACCAACTCTTTTGCCATTAATCCTCCGGCAGTATCTTCATGATAACGTAAAAGATCTACAATATCTTTTGCGTGTTCTAAATCTTCAATATGTGAAATTACCTCTTCCTGTTGTTCATTGGTAAGTTCAGAAATAATATCTGCTGCATCATCAGTATCTAATTCGGAAATTTCTTCAGCAATTTCTTTTGATGAAAGTCCTCTTAAAACTTTTTCACGCGTATCCTCATCTAATTCAGTAATTACGTCTGAAGTGACATCACTATCTAATAATTTAATTAAATAAATAGATTCTTCAGTTTCTAAGTCTTCAATAATTTCAGCAATATCAGCATAATGCACCTCTTTTAATAAATTTAAAAGAGCATCATTATTTTGTTCAGCAATTAATTGTTGAAGTTCTTGAATGTATTCTTTTGTGATTTCAAACTGCATCTTTCTCTATTTTAGAAGTAAGACTAATGAATTCTTGAACAGAAAGTTGTTCTGGACGTTTGGCAAAGATAACATCTTCTCTTAAACTATCGGATAAATTCAATGTTTTTAAACTATTTCGAAGTGTTTTTCTTCGTTGTTGAAAAGCAGTTTTTACAACTCTAAAAAATAATTTTTCATCTACAGGTAACGTGTGGTTTTCTTTTCTGGTTAATCTAATAACTCCTGAATCTACTTTTGGTGGTGGATTAAAAACGGTTGGTGGAACTGTAAATAAGTATTCTACATCATAAAATGCTTGCGTAAGAACAGAGATAATTCCATATACTTTACTGCCTTCTTTTTCTGCAATTCTTTTGGCAACTTCTTTTTGAAACATCCCTGAAAATTCAGGAATTTGATGTCTGTTTTCTAACGTTTTAAATAAAATTTGTGTGGAGATATTATAAGGAAAATTTCCGATAATTGCAACTTGTTCCTCTCCAAAATATTCAGATAAATCAATTTTTAAAAAATCTTTTGAAATAATTCTATTTGCTAAATTTAAATAATGAGCTTGCAAATATTCAACAGATTCTGTATCAATTTCAATAACGTGAGTTGTATATTTTTTTTTGAGCAAGTATTTTGTTAAAACACCCATTCCTGGGCCAATTTCTAATACATTTTCGTAGCCATTTCCAGTTAAACTATCTGCAATTTGTTCTGCAATAAGTTCATCATTTAAAAAATGTTGCCCAAGGTGTTTTTTTGCTCTTACACTCATAAATTAGTTTTTGAAACTCATGCTAAATTGTTCAGTTATTACTTTTAATTCGGTTCTAAACGCAACAAATTTACCGCTAAAAAGTCGCATACTTTCATCTCGTAATCTGGGAGCATCTTCTTTATAATATTCTTGTAAATTTTCTAAACTATCAGTTGTGTACTGAACAGAATAGGTAACTCCGCCCATTTCTTCTTCAATCATAACCTGACTCATTTTGGCATTGTTAAATTTGCCAGTTGCTAACATCTCAGGAATGTGTTTTACTTTCATCCATTGTAGCCATTCAGCGTGAACAGATTCATCAATATTAGTAGTTACGTTATATATATACATAATTTTTTTGGAGTGTTAATTTATTTCGTCACCTCTTAGTTTTCTGAATTTTTTACGAGCATCAACTAAATAAATACTTGACGGATATTCAAAGATAATTTTTTGATAGTATTCTTTCGCTTTTTCTGTATTATTTAACTTATTTAAATACAATTCTGCTAAATAATAATGTGCGTCGTCGGCTAAGATATCATCTTTATTTATATTTATAATTTGCAAGTAATTATTTTCAGCGTTTTCAAACTGATTTATTTTTTCAAACAATTGAGCTTGTTTAAATAAAGATTCATCTTCAATAGGATGCCCTTTATAATTGTTTAAAACTATTTGCAATGTGTCTATTGCTTGCTGATTTTTATTTTGGAATGACAATAAATCAGCAATAGCATAAGTTTTTAAAGCTATTTTTAAACTGTCTTTTACGGCGTTGTCTGTTATTAATAAATTTAAATCTAATGCATCATTTGCAATTAGTTGAGAGGTGGAATTTTTTAGTATTTTTAATTTTGATTGCGCCCAATCAAAATCACCTTTAAAATAAGAAGTCTGTGCAATTTTAAAACGTGCTATTTGTGCAATTGTATGATTTTTTAAGTCGTTTTGAACTTGCGTATAGTAAATTAATGCACTACTAAACTTGCTAGTAAACACTAAAATATCAGCTAGTTTAGTTTTTAAATTTCCTTTTTCAAATTGGTTAATTGGCAACTTTAAGGCTTCTTTTAAAACTGAAATAGCTTTTTCTGGTTCATTTGCCTTAAAGGCTAAAAAATCAGCATAAATTCCTTGTATGTTTATAGTATTGCTATTCTTTCCATATTGATTGAAAAGTGCTTGAAATTGAGTTTCAATTGCAGCAATGGAAGCATTTGTTTTCATATCAATTTCTAATAGGAACAATTTTGATATTAATTCAGTTTCTAAATTTGAAGTGTTTTCTAAAACATAATTAAAACAGCTTTTTGAAGACTCATAATCGTTGTCTTCAAATGCAATTTTTCCTACTTCCAAAATATTTTTTAAATCACCTAAATTTCTTTTATACAATGCTTTTTCTTGCACAAGTGCTTTAATATATTCTTTTTGTTGCATAAAAAGCCAACTCAATAGCTCATTCCAACTATTTTGTGGATTATTTTGCAAGCGTTTTAATAACAATCGTTTTAAGGAAACATTATGTTCATTTTCTGAATCATCTGTTATAAACTGGCCAATATAATTTTTTGCAGTAGGAATATAATTCTCATTTTTAGAAAGCAACTCTAAATAAGTGTTAAACATATTTTCAATTTCCCCTTTCTCACCATAAATAAACGCTATTTGAAAATTGTAATTTACAGATGAGTTTAACTCCATGCCCTTTTTATAGGCACGCAATGCGTAATCTAATAAATGATTGTCTTGAAAAGTTTTCCCGACTAAATAACCTGAATTTGGTAAATTTTCAATACTTGAAATCGCTTTTTCATAATATAAATTTGCTTTATCTTGTAAATGTTGTAATTGATAACTATACCCTAATTCAATATATAAATATTCCTGATTTGGGTATTTTTCTAATTGTTTATTTACAATTCTAGTTATCTCATTGAAACTTTCTAATTGATGATAACAATCAATTAAATAGTTGAGATAGGTAGTATTATAAGAATGTTTTTCGTGTAAAACTTTATAAATTGATGCTGATTTTTCATAGTCACCATTCCTAAAATATTGAAATGCCAATTGTGGTTCCTGAGCATAGATTTGCAAAGAAAAATAGCATAAAAATATGAATAGAATGTTTCTCATTTACTATTTTTTATTCAATCAAAGATAACTAAACAAGTGTTAAAGTTTTTATAAAACATAAGTATTGGCTATCAAGTGTTGTAACATTTTGGCACGGATGTTGTCTATATAAAAATGAACAACTAAATTTTACAAAAATGAAAGAATTAATCAAACAATACGAAACTGCAAAAAACAAAGCATTAAAATTCATGCAAAAAGGACAAATAAATAAATATTTTGATGCCTTAGTTGAAATGAATCATTACAAAAAAATGATTACAGTTAGTGCTAATTAATGAATTCAAAACCACAATAAGGTACTAAAGCTTCTGGAATTTTAATTCCTTCAGGTGTTTGGCAATTTTCTAATAAACCAGCCAAAACACGTGGTAAAGCTAACGAACTACCATTTAATGTGTGCGCTAATTCACTTTTACCTTCGTTATTTTTAAAACGAAGTTTTAATCGGTTTGCTTGAAATGTTTCAAAGTTTGAAACTGAACTAACTTCTAACCAACGATCTTGTGCTGTTGAAAACACTTCAAAATCATATGTTAAAGCTGAAGTAAATCCAATATCACCACCGCATAAACGTAATATTCTGTAAGGCAAATTTAACTCTTGTAAAATTCCTTTTACATGATTTACCATACTATCTAATGCTTCGTATGATTTTGTTGGGTGTTCAATTCTAACAATTTCTACTTTATCAAATTGATGCAATCTATTTAAACCACGTACATGAGCACCGTAAGAACCAGCTTCACGTCTAAAACAAGGTGTATAAGCAGTTTTACAAATTGGAAACTCGTCTTCTTTTAAAATAACATCTCTAAAAATATTAGTTACAGGAACCTCAGCAGTAGGAATTAAATATAAATTATCCTGTGCATCATGATACATTTGCCCTTCTTTATCTGGCAATTGCCCAGTTCCAAAACCAGAAGCTTCATTTACCAAAAGGGGTACCTGAACTTCTTCATAACCAGCCGCGGTATTTTTATCTAAAAAGTAGTTGATTAATGCACGTTGTAATTTTGCACCTTTTCCTTTATAAACAGGGAAACCAGCACCTGCAATTTTATTTCCAAGCTCAAAATCTATGATGTCGTATTTTTTTGCTAATTCCCAATGTGGTAAAGCGCCTTTATGTAGCGTTGGTATTTCACCTTCTTGAAAAATGTTTTGATTGTCTTCTTCTGAAGTTCCTCCAGGAACAATTTCGTTTGGAATATTAGGAATTAGGTATAATAATTCTTGCAATTCAGTTGCTTTATTTTGAAGAGTTTCTGTTAAATCTTTCGACTTATCTTTTAATTGAACTGTTTTTTTCTTTAAAATATCAGCCTTTTGAGTTTCACCAGATTTAAATAACTGTCCAATATCTTTCGATAATTTGTTAGATTCAGCTAAAATAGCATCCAACTCTGTTTGAATAGCTCTTCTTTCTTCATCTGCCGAAATAGTTTTAGCAACTAATTCTTCAGCATTTTTTATATTTCTTTTTGCTAAACCTTTTAAAACAATTTCTTTGTTCTCTCTAATAAAAGCTACTTGTAACATTACTATTTTCCTTTAAATTGAAAGGCAAATTTAAGAAATTGAAGTGAAAACAAGCTAATTACTTGCATTTGATTTTAAAGAAACGATTTCGCTTATTTTTGAAATTATTTGAGGTACTTCTTTTATGCTAAATTCAATATCAATTTTCACAGTGTTTTTACTTGATTTTTCAATTTTAAAATTCCCATTTTTAATTGGATAATAACCAGTTTCTCCTTTGCAATAGCACAAACGTCCAAAATATAATTTTATAGTTTGAAGCTCTTCACTAGTTAACAAAATTTCAGTAATTGTTTTATCTAATTCAGCATACACAATTTCAGTATAATTGCTGTCTTGTGTATTTTGAACAGGATTTCTATTGTAGGTGTATTTTAAAATTATTCTTTCACCTTCAGAAATTATGGGATATGAATTACCAAATTCATCCATTTTAAATTCTAATGATTTATTTGGAATTAATTCAATAGAACATTCTCCATTGTTTGGACAATTTACAGTTTTTTTAAAAACAGTTTCATTCAACGTGAAATTTAAAGGTTTGCACGATGCTAATAGAATAAAAACGAAAGGAATAATATTTTTCATGAGTTAAATTTACAAATATTAAGAATCAAATACCAAACCACTTATAATCTCTAATGATTTTTCTTTGTCTTTTTGAAGTTGATTTTTAAGTAATTCTACCGATTCAAATTTTTGTTCACCACGTAAAAATTTTAACACATCAATTTGAATTGTTGCACCATACAAATCTTTGTTGAAATCAAAAAAATGTATTTCAATAGTTTGGTTTTTACCACTAACAGTTGGTCTAAATCCAATATTCATCATTCCAAAAACTGTTTCATTATTAATTTCAGCTTTTACAACATAAGCACCAGTTTTAGGTATTAATTTATACGCTTCTTTAATGTGTAAATTTGCGGTTGGGAACCCTAATTTTTCGCCTAAATTTTTTCCTTTAACAACTTGGCCCGTTAACATAAAATGATACCCTAAATACTTATTTGCTTTTTCAATATTTCCACTTTTAATAGCTTCTCTAATCTTTGTAGAACTTACAGCAGAATTACCTATCTCTTTTTGTGAGATTTCTTGCACATTAAAATTATGAATTTCCCCGTATGCTTCTAATTGCTTAAAATTACCATCTCTATTTTTTCCAAATTTGTGGTCGTAACCAATAATAAGCTTGGAAGTTTTTAAGGTATCTACTAAAATATCTTCCACAAAATTTAAAGCGCTTTGATTAGAGAATTCTTCAGTAAATTGTTGAATAATTAAAACTTCTAATCCTATTTTTTCTAATAATTTAACTCTTTCATCAATAGTGTTTATTAGTTTAATTGCTTCATTTTTTTTTAACACAATTCTTGGATGTGGAAAAAATGTTAATAAAACAGATTTAGCGCCGTTTAACGCTGAACTTTCAACTAAGTTTTTAATTACTTTTTGATGCCCTATATGTATACCATCAAAAGTACCAATGGTAACAAAAGTTTTATTATTTGATTTATAAGTAGATAAATCGTTAAAAATCTCCAAAATGAAAAATAAGTTTGGTTATAATATATTTGTAAAAATACTTTTTTTAATTAAAAGAAGTGTTTTGCGGTGGATATTAATTATTAGGGAGATAAAATATTTTATATTTGTAGTTAAAACACTCCTCCAATTAAATTAATTATGAAACATATGAATATAAAACAAATCGTTTTCACGCTTTCTTTAGTGTTAATATTTTTTTCAGTAAAAGCTCAAGAGTCAGATAATTTTTGGTCTAAAACTTCTTCATTTGAGAAAAGTACAACTAAAAAAATTGAAAGGAAATCGATTCCAACGCATTTTGATGTTTTTGAATTAAATTTAAGTACCCTTAAAACTAAGTTAGTTAATACACCAAAAAGAAGAGGAAATCTAAAAAAATCTAGTACTGTCATAAGTTTTCCGAATGAAAATGGAGAATTTGAAAAGTATGAAGTTTTTGAAGTTCCAATTATGGAAGAAAGTCTTCAAATAAAATATCCAACTATTAAATCATATGTTGGAAAAAATATTGACAACCCAACTTCTACTGTTCGATTTAGTGTAACCTCGTTAGGTTTACATGCTATGATTTCTCAAAAATCAGGTGAGATGCTTTATATAGATCCTTATACTTTAGATAAAGGAACATATATTTCCTATGCTAAGAAAAATTTACCAGTTGCTGAACAGTTTGAATGTAAAGTTGAGGAATTTTCAAAATCAACAAAAATAGAAACGACAGGCATAAGCGCAAAAACTGATAATGCAAATGATGGAATTTTAAGAACCTTTAGATTAGCAGTTGCTACTACAGGAGAATATTCTCAATTTCATATAAATAATCAAGGTATAGAAGCTACAGCAACAGATATAGTAAAAAAGGGAGCTGTACTTTCTGCAATTGCAGTAACAATAACAAGAGTAAATGAGGTTTTTGAAAGAGATGTAGCCTTAACAATGATACTTGTAGCTAATAATACTGATATTATATTTTTGGATGCTGCAACTGATAATTTCACCAATAATGATGGAGATGTATTAATAAATGAAAGTCAGACAATAATTGACGCAAATATAGGATCAGCAAACTATGATATTGGGCACACCTTTAGTACTGGTGGTGGTGGTTTAGCACAATTAAGATCACCTTGTACATCAAGTAAAGCTAGAGGAATTACGGGATTAAGCAGTCCTATTGGTGATCCATATGCTATTGATTTTGTAGCACATGAAATGGGACACCAATTTGGAGCTAATCATACTTTTAATAGTGATGCAGGAGGTTGTGGTGGCGGAAACAGAAATAATGCTACTGCTATTGAACCTGGAAGTGGTTCAACTGTTATGGCATATGCAGGTCTTTGTGCTCCATATAATGTTCAAGGAAGTAGCGATGCCTATTTTCATTTAGTAAGTATTAGAGAAATGTGGGCCAATATTTCTACGGGAAATAGCACTTGCGGAGCACAAACTTCGGCTAGTAATAATACACCAACATTAGACCTATTGTTAAATTATACAATTCCAATCTCAACACCGTTTGTATTAGATGCTGCTGGTTCGGATTTGGATGGTGATGCATTAACTTATACATGGGAACAACTTGATACTGAAGTTACAGCACACCCTTTAGCATCAACTGCTACGGGTGGGCCAGCTTTTAGATCATTTACACCAACAAGTTCTTCGACGCGATATTTTCCTAGACAAAGTACTGTTAATGCAGGAAATTTATCAACTACCTGGGAGGTTTTACCTTCAGTTGAAAGAACTATGAAGTTTGGCGTAACTGTAAGAGATAGAAATATGGGAGTTGGGCAAACTGCCAGTGAAGAAACAACAATAACAGTAGATGGTAATTCAGGCCCTTTTAAAGTTACTTCACAAGCAACGGCAGTTGTTTGGGAGGCTGGTACTGCGCAAACAGTTACTTGGGATGTGTCAAATACTAATGCTTCACCAATAAATTGTTCATTTGTTAATATTTTACTTTCTGAAGATAATGGTTTAACATATCCTATTACTTTGGCTTCAAATGTTGCTAATAATGGATCGTATAACATTGTGGTTCCAAATAATCCAATCACATCAGGAAGAGTAAAAATTGAAAGTATAGGGAATGTTTTTTACGCTATAAATGCAGGAACTATAACAGTTCAAACTTCAGAATTTATTATGAATTTCTCGTCATATAGCGAAGAAACTTGTAGTCCAAACAATGTTGTTTATAACTTCACCTATAATATATTTTTAGGGTTTAATGAAACTACAACTTTCTCAGCTACCGGACACCCAGCAGGAACAACTGTAAGTTTTGTCCCAAATACAGCAACAGCAGACAATACAACTGTTCAAATGACAGTTAGTGGAATTTTGAATGATGATATAGGGAAACATACTATTTCTGTTATTGGAACATCATCTTCAACTGCGAAAAATACTGTAGTTAATTTAGATGTTTATTCATCAACAATTAATACACCTAATTTAGTTTCTCCTTTAAATAATTCAGAGAGTGTTTTAAGGCCATATACATTAAATTGGGATAGTGAGGTAAATGCATTGAACTACGAATTACAAATTTCAGATAATAATTCTTTTTCAACCATCATTGAATCTGCAATAATTAACACAAATTTTTACATACCAACAACATTACAATTAAATACTACTTATTATTGGAGGGTAAAGGCTATAAATAATTGTGGAGAAAGTGCATTCTCTACGTTCTTTAATTTTACCACTGCAAATGAAGTTTGTGGTTCTATTTTTTCTACTGGCGCAGCTTTAAGTATACCAGATAATAATACTACAGGTATAAGTTCAATAATTAATAGTGCAGAAAACAAAATGATTACTGATGTTAATGTTACTGTAAATATTACACACCCGTGGATTGGAGATTTAACGTTAACATTAATAAGTCCAAGTGGTACATCTGTTGTATTAGTAGGTAGTAGAGATGATGAAGGTGATAACTATACTAATACAGTTTTTGATGATTCAGCAATAAAATCAATCAATTCTGAAGTAGCACCATACACAGGAATCTTTTTACCACAAGGAAATTTATTGAATCTAAATAATGAAGAATCTTTAGGTAATTGGACTTTAAAGGTTGTAGATGGAGGGGCTGCGGATATTGGAACATTTGATAATTGGAGTATAGAAATTTGCGGTGTTAATTTACCTAGTGATAATGATAATGACGGCATTGATAACTCTGTTGATAATTGTATTGATATGGCAAATCCAGATCAGTTAGATACAGATGGAGATGGACAAGGAGATGTATGTGATTTAACTCCAAATGGAGATGATGATAATGATGGAGTTGATAATGCAGTTGACCTTTGTTCTGCTACACCTATAGGTTCAACAGTTGACGATACAGGTTGTATTATTTTACCTTTCGATAATTTTGAAGTAATTGTAACTAGTGAAACATGTCCAGATAAAAACAACGGAGAAATTTCGATTTTTGCAACTGAAAATTATACCTATACAACTACAATTAATGGAACTCCAGATGCTACGTTTACAAACATTACTAGTTTTAATTTAGATAATTTACCTCCAGCTACTTATATTATTTGTATTTCAGTTTTAGGAGAAAGTTATGAACAATGCTACTCTGTAGAAATAATTGAAGGTACTACTATTTCTGGTAAAGCAAGTGTTTCATCAGGGAAAGCTTCTATAGAAATAGAACAAGGAACAGCACCATTTACTATTTATGTAAATGGAGAAGAAAGGATTAAAACCAGTTCATCAGTCTTTAATGTTGATGTAAAACATGGAGATATTGTTGAAGTTAAATCAGCAGTTTCTTGTGAAGGAATTTATAGTAAAACTATTGAGCTATTGGATGAAATTATAGCATATCCAAATCCAAGTAATGGGGCTTTTAAAATTTCTTTACCAGTAGCTCAAAAAGAAGTAATGATTGAGTTGTATACGATACAGTCACAATTAGTTTCAGTAAAAACCTACCCAATTGTTTATGGTAAAGTTCAATTAAATATTGAAAATCAACCTACAGGATTGTATTTTGTTAAAGTACATTTAGATAAGCCGGTTGTTTTAAAAGTCTTAAAAAGTAATTAATGTAGTTTTGCATTAAGCTTTATTGAACAATATTTTTGATGAAATGAGATTGTGCTTATTAGTGTAATCTCATTTTGTTTTAAACGAGTACTTTCAATGAATGAAATTATATAATTACACATTAAATATTAATACTAATATTAGCTACTTTTACAAAGTAAAAACAATTAAATTTTAATGCTATTTAAAAAACACACAACTTTTTTTGTTACGGTATTCCTAATGCTTCTTAGTGTTGATAGTTGGTCTCAAACTCCACCAGAAATTTCAGCTTTTGGAAATCAATTATACTGTCCATTAAGTGAACAAAATGTTGTTACAGATTTTAATATTATTCCTGGAACTGAAGAAATTGACGCCATTTTTATACAAATTTCAGAAAACTATAATAGAACTGAAGATATACTTAGATTAACAGGTACTCATCCAAATGTTTCAACTTCATGGAATTCAAGTGAAGGAAAATTAACTTTAACAGCATTAACTACATCAAATACAGCATATATTGATCTAATTTTAGCAGTAAAAGATGTTGTTTTTGAAAGTAATTCAGATTTAATTTCTGGAGAAAAACATTTTTCATTTACTATTGATGAAGCTAATTATTTACCATCTTCTGATCATTATTATGAATATGTGCAAAATATTGGGATTACTTGGACCAATGCGAAAACAGCTGCAGAGGGAAAATACTATTATGGTTTACAAGGATATTTAGCAACAATTACATCTCCAGAAGAAGCGCAATTAACTGGTGAACAGGCATCTGGGGCAGGATGGATTGGTGGTAGTGATGCTGCAACAGAAGGTGTTTGGAAATGGGTTACTGGACCTGAAAATGGAACTGTGTTTTGGAATGGTTTAGCTAATGGTTCAACACCTAATTATGCCTTTTGGAATAGTAACGAACCAAACCAATCTGGTAATGAAGATTATGCACATATAACTGCACCAAATGTTGGAATTTTAGGTTCTTGGAACGATTTAAGTAATACAGGAGCATCTTCAGGAGATTTTCAACCTAAAGGCTACATAGTTGAGTACGGCGGAATGCCAGGCGATCCAATATTAAATATTTCTGCGAGCACAAAAATTAGTGTGCCTGAAATTAGTTCAATTACCGGGGAATCAAATTGTGGTGTAGGTACAGTTTCATTATCAGCTACAGCGACTTTAGGTGCTTCAATTTTATGGTTTGACTCATTTACAGGAGGAAGCAGATTAGGATCTGGCACAAATTTCACAACACCAATCATAAATACAACTACTACTTTTTATGCGGTAGCCTCTTCAGATGGCGTATGTGAAGAAGGTATTAGAATTCCAGTAATAGCAACAATATATAATATTCCAACAATAACCTCAGCAATAGGTACTCAAATTTGTGGTTCAGGTCAAGGAACTTTAACTGCAATGTCGTCTTCAGGAACAATTAACTGGTATACAAATTTAACAAGTGGGATACCAATTGCTACGGGAAATAATTATAATCCTTCAGTTATTAATACAACAACTTTTTATGTTGATGCTACTGAAAATGGATGCACAACGGCAAGTAGAACTCCAGTTACTTTAACAGTTCAACATACAGCTTCACCTTCCGGAGCTACTATTCAAACGTTTTGTGATATTGAAAATAAATCAATAGCAGGGTTATCAGTGGTTGGAAATGCTATTTTATGGTATGATGCACTTTCAGGAGGAAACCTTTTAAATAATTCGGATATACTAACTAGCGCTACTTATTACGCATCTCAAACTGTAAATGGATGTGAAAGCCCAACTAGATTAGCTGTTAATGTTACTGTTTTTGAATCTCCAACTCCTCCTTCAACAATAGCAGTTTTAGAAAAATGTGATTCAAATTTAGTAGGGACAGATACCAATGGCATTGAGACTTTTGATTTAACACAAAAAGAAATTGAAATTTTAAATGGACAGTCCGCTTCTAATTTTACAATTTCGTATTTTTCTGATTTAGCATATTTAAATCCAATTGTTAATCCTACTTCATTTTCTAATAATATTTCCGGGGGACAAACTATATATGTTCGTATCACTAATAATCTGTATGCTTCTTGTTCTACTG
>NZ_CALAEQ010000191.1 GCF_937891065.1 uncultured Lutibacter sp.
ACTATGCTAAGAATAGATTGTCTGCCAATTCTAGAATTAAAATAATAATAAAAACTTAACAATAAAATAAATAATTATGAGCACAACGATTTTAGGATTAGATCAAAATAAAACAGAAAATTTAGTAGTTAGTTTGAACAGTTTATTAGCTAATTTTCAAGTTTATTATCAAAATTTAAGAGGATTACATTGGAATATAAAAGGAAAATCATTTTTTGAATTACACGTAAAATTTGAAGAATTTTATACAGACTCTCAAGAAAAAATTGATATGATTGCTGAGCGTATTTTAACTTTAGAAGGTACGCCATTGCATACTTTTGCTGAATATTCTGAATTATCGAAAGTTGCAGTTGGTAAAAATATTAGTAAAGATGTTGATGCCGTTAAATTAGTAGTAAATTCTTTGTCTGAGTTATTAAAAATAGAAAGAGTTATATTAAATGAATCTGATGCTGCGAATGATGAAGGAACAAACTCTATGATGAGTGATTTTATTGCTGAGCAAGAAAAAACAATTTGGATGTTAAACTCTTGGTTAAATTAACAACTGAATAGTTAAATAAAAAAACCGTTTTAAGATTTCTAAAAACGGTTTTTTTTATACTAACTCCAAAACTTACGTTTTTTGTTAAGTTCATCTTCCTGACGTTTATATTCTTCAGGTGTAATAACTTTCAATAGGGATGGGTGTTGTTCTATTTCAAATTGAATTCTTTCAATAATTTCTTCAAAAGTTTCATTTTCATAATCAATTTTCATAGGTTCTTTAATAACCATCGATTGTAAAACATTCCGTTTTTTAATTAACAAGCCTTTTTTATCATAAGCTCTTCTAAATCCATCAATAACTATAGGAACTACAACGGGTTTGTATGTTTTAATAATGTGAGCAGTACCACGTCTAATAGGCTTAAAAGGTGTTGTTGTACCTTGAGGAAAGGTAATAACCCAACCATCATCTAGCGCTTTTTTAATATTACTAATGTCAGACATTTTTACTTGTCGTTTGATATCTTTACCTCCAGCTCTCCAAGTTCTTTCAATAGAAATTGAACCTATATATGCAAATATTTTAGGCAATAACCCAGCTTTCATGGTTTCAGAAGCGGCAATATAATAGACATTTAGTTTTGGTCTCCATATGTAGCCAATATTTTTTAAAGAATCATCTCTCCCTTTTAATGCAGCATTGAAAACGTGAAACATAGCGGCAACATCAGCAAAATATGTTTGATGATTTGATACAAAAAGTACATTGGTTTCAGGTAAATCTCTAATGATTTCTGATCCTTCAATTTGAAGTTTATTGAAACGTCTATAACGTCCATGTGAAACGACTCCAAAAATACGAATGAGCCATCTTTTAATAAATAAAATATGTCCAAACGGATTTCTTTTAAAAATGGGCATTATGGTTGGTTGGTTTTGAATGAATGACAAATTTAAGAAAAAAATAGTTTACATTTTCTTTAATAATTCTTTGATTTCATTAAGCATCATAGCGGTTGCTCCCCAAACAACGTAATTGTTTAACATAAAGCAAGGTACTTTCATGTCTTTTGCATAGGTTGTAGATAATATAGTAGTAGAAATTGAAGATTCGTCCAATAAGTCTTTTACTGAAATAGTAATAATTTCTTCAACCTCATAATTTTTTGTAAAAGTGGGTACATGGTTTAAACAACCTAAAAATGGTGTTACTAAAAAATTACTAGGTGGAATAAAAACATCAGTCATTTGCTTAAAAATAGTAATATCATTTAATGGAATTCCAACTTCTTCAAAAGTTTCACGTAATGCCGTATTTTTTAAAGAATTATCATTCTTTTCAAATTTTCCACCTGGAAAGCTAATTTGAGCTGAATGGGTTCCTTCATAATCAGCACGTAATGTCAATAAGAAACAAACTTCACCAATAGTATTGGGATAAAATAAGGCAACAACAGCAGCTTTTTTAGGGTTAAGCGCTTCAATTTTCTCATTAGAATATCTCAACCTTAATTTGGGAGCTAATTTAAACTGGGCCTCTAAACCGCCAACTGGATTTTCTTTTAGTTTTGATATGCTATTTATAAAATGATTAAAATTCATTATTTTTTAGAATAAAATGTAGGTAAACTTAGTTTAAACAGTACAGCAACTAATCGAATAGAAATAACAATAACGGATGTTGAGACATAAATTATGGATTCAGAAAAATTAAAATTATGTAAAACTAAATAAGTTATAGACCCTAAAACGGCAGCTGTAACATAAATGTCTTTTCTAAAAATAATAGGTATCTCATTACATAAAATATCCCTTATTACACCACCAAATGAGGCTGTCATGGTGGCAATTGAAATAATAATAATAGGGTGGAAGTTGGCTTTTAATCCAATTTCAGTCCCCATAATAGTATATAATCCAAGTCCAATAGTATCAAATAAAAACAATGACTTACTTAAATATTTTAATTTTTTTCTAAAAATAATTGCAAAAACATATGATGCTGTTATTATATATATGTATTCAGTATTTTTCATCCAAAAAACTGGTTGAGCACCAATAAGTACATCTCTTAGAGTTCCTCCTCCAACTGATGTGGCGAAGGCTATAATAAAAACACCAAAAGGATCTAGTTTTTTTCTCATGGCAACTAATGACCCTGAAATTGCAAATGCAATTATTCCTAAAATATCTAAAATATGAAATAGCGTCATTATGTTTGTTGTGTAAAATAATTATAATCTTTAATAACTACATCTATAAAATTAATTGGCTGCATATCAGTAGTTATTCCTGTTAGTGCTATTATTTTTAAGTGTAGTTTTAATATGGTTTTATGATTTCCTTTTCTTTTAGCTTTTAAATAAAGTTCTTTAATCGTTTGAATATCATTGTCATTAAGTAATGTAACTTGAGAAAAAGTAGGTTTATATTCTTCAGGTATATCAACTAGTAAAGTATCATGAATTGTAATGTTTTTCTTTTCAGAGATCACGGTAGTTCCAGCCGCTAAATCACCCAAACGCTGTCCTTTTCCATTTAATAAAATGGTTAATAGCGCAACGGATCCCGATGCTAAACTAATATCAATTAAGCGTAACATCCAACGAATTAAATAACTGCCAAAAGTTGGTTTTGAACCATCAAGTTTTGTAACTCTAATTTTATTAAAATATTTACCAGGTGTTTGTCCATTCATTAAAGTTTCAAAAAGCAAACTATAAAAGAAAACAGGTAAACTTAATAAGGCATAATAAACATAAAGAGATTCGTCTAAACTAAATCCTAGTGCATTTAAAACTAATATAATTATAGTATAATATCCAGCTATAATCAACATATCTATTAGGAAAGACCCAATCCGAGTGCTTAGTTGAGCCACATTTTGCTTAATAGTTACATTTTGGGCTGTTTCTATATGAAAATTATCCATTTTATACTTAATCTTTTTTGGCTGATACAATTTGATTTTTTACATTCGTTCACCGGAATGTATACTCTAATTAATAGAACTATATAAAAGGCAAAAGTAAAAAAAATGCGTGAAGCATCGTTTGTAAAAAGGAATAAAAATAAATGGCTATTATTTGAAAACGTTCTTGATAAAAAAGAACAGGTTTCACCAGATAAGCTATCGGATTTATATATTGAAATTACAGATGATTTAAGCTATGCAAAAACATTTTATCCGCAAAGTAAAACGGCTCAATATTTAAATTCACTGGCTTCAAAAGCGCATCAAAAAATTTATAAAACGAAAAAGGAAAGTAAAAACAGATTATTTACTTTCTTTAAATCGGAGTTTCCACTCGAATTTGTGAAGTACCATAAACAATTGGTTATTGCATTTTTAACATTTGTTTTTTTTGCTATTATTGGAGCATATTCAGCGGCTAATGATGGTGATTTTGTTCGCTTAATTTTGGGAGATGATTATGTAAATACCACTTTAGATAATATTTCAAAAGGTGACCCAATGGCTGTTTACAAAAAAATGGAAGAAAGTAATATGTTTATTATGATTACTTTGAATAATATTAAAGTAGCTATGACCGCTTTTGTGTTTGGAATGCTTTTTTCAGTTGGAACTTTGTTTATTATGATGCGTAATGGAATTATGTTGGGCTCTTTTTTATACTTTTTCTATGAAAAAGACTTGCTTTGGGAATCATCAAGAACAATTTGGATTCATGGAACTATTGAAATTTCTGTTATTATAATTGCGGGTTGTGCAGGTTTAGTTTTAGGGAATGGATTACTTTTTCCAAAAACATACTCAAGATTAGCATCTTTTAAGATGAGTTTTAAAGCTGGTTTAAAAATTATGGTAAGTACTATTCCATTTTTTATAGTTGCCGGCTTTTTAGAAGGTTTTGTAACGCGCCACACTGAAATGCCAGATTGGCTGGCGTTATTTATAATATTAACATCATTTATTTCAATTTTATATTACTATATAATTTATCCAATAAAATTAACAAAACAAAGAAAGCAAGAAAATGAATAATCATATTGAATTTAAAAAAGAACGAGATTTAGGAGCAATTATAACCGATACTTTCACTTTTATTAGGGAAAACTGGAGAGATTATTTTTTAACAGTTTTTAAAATAATTGGCCCTGTTTTATTAGTAGGTGCTGCATTGTTGGTATTTGCAATGGTTTCTTATTCAGGAGCTATAAAAGGAATAATTAGTTTAGATCAATCTGCACCTGATCCTTCTAATATAATGGGGAATATGTTTGGAATGTTTGGTTGGATATTTTTAATGTTTGTAGTTTTTGGGATTGTTTATACACTTTTAGCTGAAGTTTCTTTATTTTATATAAAATCGTATATAGAAAATAATGGAGTTGCTAATTTCGAAGAAGTTAAAGATAATACCTATGCTAATATATGGAAGTTTGTAGGCTTAGGCGTTTTATCTATTTTAATGATGATTGTAGCTTATGTTCTTTGTGTGTTGCCAGTTGTATATATTGCAATTGTTTTATCGTTAGCAATGCCAATAATGGTTTTTGAAAATAAAAGTGTTGGAGACACAATTTCGCATTGCTTTACACTTATAAAAAGTGAATGGTGGAATACTTTTGGAGTTGTGTTAGTAATTGGAATATTGGTGTCAATGTTAGGTTTTATTTTTTCAATACCTTCATTAATTTATCAACTAATATCAATGGGAGTTACTTTTACAAATGATGATCCAACGGCTATTTTAGGCATCTTGGAAGACCCAATTTACCTAATGCTTAATTTGTTTGCTTACTTTGGAAAGTTTTTATTTTATTCAGTTACATTGGTGGCATCGGCATTCATTTATTTCGATTTAAATGAACAAAAAAACTTTACAGGTACTTTTGAAAAAATTGAAAGTTTAGGAAGTGACGAAAATTAATAATGAATAAATTACTCTTTTTTCTTTTTATAATGCTATCGGTTAGTGCTTTTGCACAAGCCGATTCGCTTGTTGTTAAAAATGATAAGAGTAGTATTGTTCGAAAGAAATTTGATTCAAATAATTTAGAAAAATACAAGCAAGACAGAGATTTTATATATGAAGAAGATACCGTTAAAGTTGAACCTTCTTTTTTAGAGCGAGTTTTTTATTGGTTTCTTAGACAAATATCACGTTTTTTAGAATGGGTATTTGGTGTAAAATATGCCAAAGGTATTTTAGCGACAATTCTCACTGCGCTGCCTTATGTTATTGCTGGAATTGTTCTATTTCTTTTGTTGAAATTTTTCTTAAAAGTAAATTTAAATTCAATTGTTGATACTTCAAAAAATAAGTCAGTTGTTTCTATTACCGAGGAAGAAGAATTGATTAAAAATAAAGACATTTTAAAACTAGTTCAAAAGGCAATTTCTAATAAAAATTATAGACTAGCAGTTCGCTATTATTATCTAAATATTCTGAAACAATTAGAGAGTAAACAATTAATTATTTGGGAGTTACAAAAAACAAATGAAGATTATATACACGAAATTCAGCATCAAAACATTAAAAATTCATTTATAAATTTAACAAGGTTATATGATTTTGTTTGGTATGGAAATTTCAGTATAAATGAGGTTGAATTTATGCGTGTTGAATCAGATTTTGTAGAAACAAATAACTTAATTAATAAAAAGTAAGTTGGATACAAAAGCAAAAATATATATTGTTGCGTTTTTAGTGCTAATTTCTGGACTTATTTATCTAGAAACTACTAAGAAAAAGCCTATAAACTGGTTTCCAAGTTATGCAGCTAAACATAAAATACCATATGGAACTTTTGTTTTGCGAGAAGAGATGTCAAATTTGTTTCCTTCTGAAGAAATAAAAAATATTAAAATACCACCATATATTTATTTAGAAGATACAACACGAGTTGGTACTTATTTTTTTGTTGATGAAGCTTTAAATTTTGGAAATGCAGAGTTTTTGCGATTAATGAAATTTGTAGAAAGGGGAAATGATGTTTTTATTTCAACTCATGGAATGAATATTGACACATTAAATTTTGAAACAAAACAATTAGTAAGTGAAAATTTAGATGAAAAAGTATTTTTTAAACTTAAAAATAAATCATTTAAAGGTAAAGAATATTCTTTCGATAGGCCTTTCACAAATCAGATTTTTACAAAAATTGATACGCTAAATACTACTATATTAGGAATAACTGGCTATGTAAATGCAGCTAATGAAAGAACTGAAGAAGGTATTAATTTTGTAAAATATTCTTTTGGAAAAGGAAACTTTTATTTTCATACATTCCCTGAGTTATTTACAAATTATACTATTTTAAAATCTCCAAATCAACAACATACAGCAAATGTTTTATCTTATTTGAGAGATGATTTACCTATTTTATGGGATTCTTATTATAAAACTGGAAAAAGTAAAATTACATCACCAATTTATTATTTATTAAGTTCTAAATATTTAAAATGGGCTTATTATATGGTGTTAATTGGTGTATTGTTTTTTGTGATTTTTGAAGGTAAACGAACCCAACGATATATACCAATTTTAACGCCTTTAAAAAATCAAACAGTCGCGTTTACACGCACAATTGCAAATATGTATTTTGAAAAACAAGAGCATAAAAATATTGCAGAACACAAAATAAGTTATTTTTTAGAATATATTAGAACGAAATTACACATACCAACTACAATTATAGATATTACTTTTTATGAATATGTTGCATCAAGAAGCGGAAATTCTTATGAAAGTGTTGAGAAATTATTTCAGTTTTGTGATCAAATTCACCTAAAAAATCAAATAACAAACGAAGAGCTTATCACTTTAAATAAAATGATAGAAAATTTTAAAAAAACAATTCAATATGGAAAATAACGATTTGAATTTTGAAAATAGAGTAGACCTTGACAAATTAAAAAATGCTGTAATTCAAATTAAAGAAGAATTAGGTAAAATTATTGTTGGGCAAGAGAATTTTATGGATTTATTGATAGTTGCTTTATTAGCTGACGGACACGTTTTAATTGAAGGTGTTCCTGGTGTTGCTAAAACAATTACAGCAAAATTACTTTCTAAAACAATAGACACCGGTTTTAGTAGACTTCAATTTACACCGGATTTAATGCCGAGTGATGTTTTGGGAACTTCAATTTTAAACATGAAAACATCGGAATTTGAATTTAAAAAAGGTCCAATTTTTTCAAATTTAGTTTTAATTGATGAGATTAATAGAGCACCTGCAAAAACACAAGCTGCTTTATTTGAGGTGATGGAAGAACGCCAAATTTCAATTGATGGAAATACCTATAAAATGAAACCACCATTTATGGTGTTAGCAACTCAAAACCCAATAGAGCAGGAGGGAACTTATGCATTACCCGAGGCACAATTAGATCGTTTTTTATTTAAAATTGATGTGGGTTATCCAAATTTAGAAGAAGAAATTTTAATTCTAAAAACTCATCAAGAAAGAAAAGGTGTGTTACCAGAAACGCTAATTTCAGCGTTAATTTCTGAGGCTGATTTGTTAGAATATAAAAACAAGATTTTTGAAGTTATTGTTGAAGAAAAAATAATGAAATATATAGCTCAGTTAATTACAAAAACTAGAAATCATCCACATTTATATTTGGGAGGTTCACCAAGAGCAAGTATTGCAGTCTTAAATTCATCAAAAGCATTTGCAGCAATTAATGGACGTGATTTTGTGATACCTGAAGATATTAAAAAAGTAATTTCGCCAGTGTTACGTCATCGGTTAATTGTAACTCCTGAACGTGAAATGGAGGGGATGACGGCAGATAAAGTAATTGAGATGATTGTGCAATCGGTTGAAGTTCCTAGGTAGATATTGTTATAAAATTGTCAGTATTTAATTTCGAACCTTATAAATTGAAGATTATAATTTAATGAATTTAATTAAAAATCTATACATACACGAACGCTTTTATAAGTATATAAGCATTATTGCTGCTACTTTTTTGGTTTCATTTTGGTTTCCAATTTTGTATTCGGTTGCATGGTTTTTAGTAACTATTTTAGCAGTATTATTTGTAAGTGATATCTATTTGCTTTTTAAATCTAAAAATGGGATTAATGCTCGAAGATTACTGACTAAAAAATTTTCAAATTCAGATGAAAATCCTATTCCCATAACAGTTAAGAATAACTACAAATTTAAAATTGAAGTGAAGTTAATTGATGAATTACCACCTCAATTTCAAAAAAGAGATTTTGAACAAGTTTCATTTATCAACCCTTCTGAAATTTGGGAATTTGAATATGCTGTGAAACCAGTTGAACGTGGCGAGTATTATTTTGGAAATCTAAATGTGTATGTTTCAACTTTTTTAAGAATTGTTTCAAGACGATTCAAGTTTCAAGAAAATGAAATGGTTGCAGTATATCCTTCATATATTCAAATGAAGAAATATGAGTTTTTAGCAATGAGTAATCGGTTAACAGAATTTGGGTTAAAAAAAATTAGAAAAATTGGACACACTTTAGAATTTGAGCAAATTAAAAATTACATAGCTGGAGATGATGTAAGAACTATTAATTGGAAAGCTACGGCAAAGCGCTCACAATTAATGGTAAACCAATATCAAGATGAAAAATCGCAGCCTATTTATTCTATAATAGATTTGGGAAGGGTAATGAAAATGCCTTTTGAAGAATTAAAATTATTGGATTATGCTATAAATTCAACATTGGCTTTTTCGAATATAGCACTTCGAAAAAATGATAAGGCAGGTTTATTAACTTTTTCTAAAAAAGTGGACACTATTGTTGCTGCAAGTAATAAAAAAACTCATTTAAACACTATAAATGAAGCTTTATATAATATTTCAACTCAACATACGGATTCTGATTTCGGCTATTTGTATGCGCTTATAAAGCGAAAAGTAACACAAAGAAGTTTATTAATTTTGTATACAAATTTTGAACATATCTCATCATTAAAACGCCAAATCCCATTTTTAAAAGCAATTGCTAAATATCATTTATTAGTTGTTGTCTTTTTTGAAAATACAGAATTGGATGTTTTAATAAATGAAAATGCAGAAGATTTACAATCAATATACCATAAAACAATTGCTGAAAAGTTTGCTTATGAGAAAAGACTCATAGTGAAAGAACTAGAGGGCAAAGGTATTTATGGAATACTAACAAAACCACAAAATCTTACGGTGAATGTTATTAATAAATATTTAGAATTTAAAGCAAAAGGGTTTATTTAATTTGATATTTGGCGGCCAATGCAGCTCCAATAATTCCAGCCTCATTTTCAGCTTTTGCGGGAACTATATCAACATCAATATCAAATTGATCCTCAATTTTATCAAACTTTTTACTTGCTCCACCACCAACAATAATTAAATCAGGTGATACTAATAAATTAATATGCTTAAAATATTTATGCAATCTTTTGCCCCATTCTTTACGGCTTAAATCATCTCTTTTTCTTGCAGAATCTGAAGCGTATCTTTCAAAAATTTCACCATTTTTATGTAACACATGTCCAAATTCAGTGTTTGGTAATAATTTACCATCTAAAAATAATCCCGAACCAATTCCAGTTCCCAAAGTAATCATGATTACAGTTCCTTTTACATTTTTTCCCGCTCCAAAATTTATTTCAGCCAATCCAGCAGCATCTGCATCGTTTACAATAGAAAAATCATTTCCAGTTTTCGATTCAAAGAGCGTATCAACTTGTATACCTTGCCAATCTTCGTGTAAATTTCCACCTGTTAAACATTTTCCATGCTGTAATGGAGTAGGAAACCCACAGCCTACTAAACCTTTCCAATTAAAATGATTCACAAGTACTTGAATAGTATTAGCTACAGCTTCTGGTGTTGCAGGTTTTGGTGTTGGTATTCTATGTTTTTCAGTAGTTAATTCTCCAGTTTCAATATTTACCAAGGCGCCTTTAATTCCTGTGCCACCAACATCAATTCCTAATATTTCCATATTATTTATTTAAAAATTTTGAGTTTGAACAACAATGTTATTGAAAATATATTAAATAAAAAATAATACTTGTTAGTTTTTTTATAATCTAATATATAGATGCAAATTAAATATGAAGAAGTAATTATAATATAAACTCTTAAAATTATAAGAGCTTTGTTAAATTACTGAAATTAGGTTAAACTTTTTAAGAGTGCCTTATTAAATGCTAAGTATTGGGTGTTTAAGTGTTTATAAGTTGAAAAATATATTTTTTTGATTAAAAACAAGTTTAAATCCAATTATCATAAAAATGAATGAATTTAAATAAAAAAACCACCCCAAATTGGGGTGGTAAAAATTGCGATTTAACATCTACTTCTAATGCCTTAGGATAATTAGAGCTAGAGTAATTGTGCAATTGTAGGTTAAAGGTATAGCTTGAATTAGTGAAAATTAATGACTTATATCATACATGTTAACATTTTATATAAATTATAATTTTCAGTAAAAGAATAGTGCTAATTAGGGGCTTTAAAATAATTAAATTCATAATGTAAATACTCAACAAACTGCAAATAATACAAAATCATTAAATTTTGACGTTTACATCCGTTCTTCCATCCACTTTTTAAAATCGAAGAAATTTTGTGGCGCAACACCGTGACCTACACCATATTCTTTATAATAGTTTTTTATTTGTAGCTCATTTAAAAATGGAGATGCTTTTTTAGCCCAATCAGCAGGGATTACTTGATCTACGCTTCCGTGAGATATAAAGAAGTCTAATGTTGAATAATCTTTAAGATTGTAATCTTTAGGTAATAATTCATGGTTTATATAACCGCTTAAAGCAATAATCTTTTGAACCTTTTCAGGATAATTTAAAGCAACGGCATAACTTAAAATGGTACCTTGACTAAATCCTAATAAAAAAGTTTTATCTGGAGAAATATTGTAGTTGTTTTGTACTTCATCAATAAAAGTAGCTATTTTATCTCTAGCCTCAATTGCTTCAGGAATATCAGAAAATTTACCTTCATTGGCAGTAAAATTAATAGTATACC
Organism: uncultured Lutibacter sp.; assembly: GCF_937891065.1. Classification (GTDB taxonomy): domain Bacteria; phylum Bacteroidota; class Bacteroidia; order Flavobacteriales; family Flavobacteriaceae; genus Lutibacter. The sequence continues at coordinate 11,483 of NZ_CALAEQ010000191.1, forward strand.
AAGCATAACTTCCATAGCCTAAATTCTGAGGAGCTCTTGCACTCACAATTAACAAATCATCTGGTAATTCAGTTGCAAATGAAAACAAATCTTCTTCATTGCTACCGTAGCCGTGTAATAAAATTAATAATGAAGTATTCTCAGTTTGAACGTTTGGCTCTCTAACAATGTACTGTAATGATAATTTTTCCATAGTTGTAAAATAAAAGTCGCGCTTTAGGGCGCGACTTCAAAAATAGTATTTTTAATTATTTATCCAATATTTTTAAACCAATCTTGAAATAAATCACCAACTAAAGGTACTCTTTTTTCTTCTCCTTGTATAGCTCCAACAAAACCAATTATCCATAAAACAAATAATATTAAACTAATTGCTCCTGCAACCATACTATTTACATATAATCCAATTGCAAATCCATTTATTAACCAAAAAAGAGATAAACCTATCACTTGTCGTATATGAAATGCAGCAAAAGAATTATGTTTATCATTGTTCATTATAAAAGCAATAATTGTCCCAATAAAAGTGATGTAGCTAATAATTGCTATTGTTTTTCCTTCGTGTACAGTTTGATTTTCCATATTTAAATTTGTATTAATAAATTAAAGTATTATTTTATTGTTTGCTATAATTCCATAAACTTTTCCATTCAATTTTTTAGTTAAGAAAACAGAATTTTTAGAAGTAGAAAGAATATCAGCTTCAGCAAATTCATACTCAAAATCAGGGTTAAAAAGTGTTAAATTTGCTTTTTCACCTTCTTTAATTGAAAAGCTTCCGACATTAAACCTATTTCTAGGGTTAACCGTTAAACACTTTATTAAAGTTTCAGTATTAACAATTTTATTTAGTGCTCCATATAAACTTTCTAAACCAATAGTACCGTATTTAGCATTTTCATATTCCATTTTTTTATGCTCAATATCAATTGGATTATGATCGCTTGTGATAATATCTATAATACCATCATTTAAACCTTTAACCAATGCTTTTGTATCTTTTAAAGTACGTAATGGCGGTAAAACTTTTGTGTTTGAATCAAATTTGGTCAATTCATCATCAGTTAAAATTAAGTGATGCGCTGCCACACTGCAAGTAACATTTAAACCTTTCTTTTTAGCATCTTTAATTAATTTAACTGATTTCTTTGTTGAAATTGTTGGGATATGCAATTTACCGCCTGTATATTCTAAAATAAATAAATCGCGTACAATTTGCAACTCTTCAGCCATTGACGGAATGCCTTTTAATCCCAGTTTTGTACTGTTTTTTTCTTCATTAACTAACCCGTTACTTGCAATTGCATTATCTTGAGGGAAACTTAAAATAAGTCCATCAAAATTTTGTGCATACAATAAACCAATTTTTAAAAGATTGGCGTTAGAGACAGGTTTATTATAATCTCCAAAAGCGATTGCTCCAGATTTTTGCATATCATATAACTCTGCAATGTCTTTACTCTCAGAACCTTTAGTTAGATTTCCGATAGGATATAAAGAAGTTGCAAAACCATTCGCTTTATTTTTTATGAATTCAATGGCCGATTTATTGTCTGCTACAGGATTTGTATTTGGATTTACTGCAACTGCTGTAAAACCGCTTTTTGCAGCTGTATTTAAACCATTTTCAATAGTTTCACGTTCTTCAAAACCAGGTTCTCCAAAACAAACACTTGTATCAAACCAACCTTGTGAAATATGGAGATTATTTAAATTAATTTCTTTAACTGAAGATTCATTTTTTATTGAATTGGCAATTTTTGTGATGATTCCATTTTCAATTAATAAATCCTTTTTTTGAAGGTGAAAAGGACTCGAATTGTCAATAATAATAGCAGATTTTAGCAGTAGGTTCATTTTTTGAAATATTTTAGGATCAGCATTTCAATTAACAAAAATAGCACAGAAAATGCTAAAAACCATTTAAAAAGCCAATTGATTTTTTGTTGATTGTTAATTTCATTGAAAGCACCAGTAATTGATGAAGAAATAGTTACATTTTTCTTATTTTCAATTAATGATTCTATATGTACGGTGTTTAAATCACTTTCTTCTCTGTTATAATTAAAAGCCGTGGTTTTTATAGGTTTGTTCTCGCTTAAAATTGAATAAAATCCACTTTGTAAAATATGGTTATTTAATGTTAGTTTAACTTTATTTTGAGAGCTAATTTGTAATGGAATAAATTCTAAAGATGTTTTTTCATTTAACATTTTTAACACCTTATCTTTTCCAATAGAAGTTTTTACTTCAATATCATTTTCGGGCTTAATAGTGTAATATAATTTTGTTGTTTTTAAACTTTTTTTAGCAAAATTGTAGAATATAGGGACTACTAAAGGCGATTGTGTAAAATCAGATATTTTATTGTTTAATGGTGAAGTAACCCAATAAATAGCACCATTTAAATTATTTATGGAAGAGATAAATGGTTGGTTATTATCTAATATTATAATTGATGAACTATTTTTTAAATTAGCGTGGTATTGTAAATTTGTTTTTGGGTATTGAAAATTATCAACTCTTTTTTCAAAAACATCTTTTAGTAAAGGATGCTCATAATTGATGGTTATTATTTTATGTTCAGTTTCAGTTTTTGAGGTTATTTTTCCAAGGTTTAAATTCTGAAAAAAAGAATTATAAGAATTAATAGTGCTATTTTCTGAAGGAATTATAACCAAACTCCCGCCTTTTTTTGTGAATTCTTGCAAACTATTTATTAATTCTGTTGGAATATTTTCAAGTTCATTTAAAATAATTAAATGTTGATCTTGAATCTTGTTGTAATTTAAAATTTGAAGAGGAGTAGGTGTGAAAATAAATTCATTTTCAGAATAAATTTTAGATAAAAACTCAGAAGTATTACCAATGCTTAATACATTAATTTTTTCAGGTTTTGAGATAGAAAAGAAAAAGCTATTATCAAACTGCAAAGCATCATCAATAAGTGATATTTCGCCAATAAAATTTGTTGAATTTGGGATGGTAAATTGAACAGTTGAATTATTAGAATTTATAAATTTTGAAGTTGTTTTACCTAATAATTTTGAATTGTTGAGCAAAGAAACCGGAATAGATGAAGAACTTTTTTGAGAACTTTTAATAAATACGTTTACAATGGTATTTGAAGTAGAATTTTCTTCAATAGAAACACTATCTATGTAGTAATTATTCACCTCTTTTGGAACTAATTTTACAAAATTTATGGAAGCGTTTATTTTTGAAAAATCAGCTTTTTGAATTGAATTAACAGATTGAAAATCAGATATTAAAATTAATTTATTTAATGTGTTTTCTTTGTTGGCTTCTAACCTGTTAGCTTTTAATATAATGGTATTTAAGTTTGCTTTGTTTGGGTAATATTTAAGATTAATTAATTCTTCTTTTAAACTTTTGGTGTCTAAATTTTCAAAAACTTTATCATTGGTAATCAATGAGATAGTGCTGTTAGGGTTAATGTTGTTCTCAATAATTTGTTGTGCTGCACTTTTTAATAATTCACCACTTTCACCCTTAGCTTGCATACTAAATGAATTATCTAAATAAATAGTGGTATTAAAATTTTGATGAGTGGAATATTTCGAAAAATAAGGTTGTGCAAAAGCTATGATTAAACAAGTAAATATTAATAATCGTGTTATTAAAATCAACCATTTTTTTAAACGTGCGCTTTTGCGTGTTTGTTTTTCAATAGTTTTTAAAATTTTTACGTTGGTAAATGGAACTTTTACAAAGCGTTGTAATTGAAATAAATGAACAAGTATCGGGATGATAAGTAGCAGAAGAGCATATAAAATTTCAGGATGCTTAAATTGCATTGTTCATAAAGTTTTTCAAAGATATTAAAATTAATCAAAAGTTATTTAAGCAAAATAGTTTTTTAAAATCCCTAAAGCGTAATTACTCGCAATTGAGTTAGCAAATTTAGGAAAATCAATAGTTGCATTATCATTTGCTTTGTCTGAAATAATACGAATGATGGAAAAAGGCACATCGTATTCAAAACAAACTTGAGCAACTGCAGCACCTTCCATTTCAACACAAGTTGCACTTGGGATTAGTTTGTTTAGTTTTTTAATTTTTTTTAAACTTGAAATGAATTGATCTCCACTTGCAATGTCTCCGAAAATTAATTTTGGACCGGTGATATCAAAAAGTTGAGCATCAGTTGTTTTTATATAATTATTGTAAGTTGCTAAAAATAAGTTGGTTGCTTCTAAAAGTTTTGTAGCATCCGTTGTTTTTAAGAATTTCTTTTTTAAAATTGGAATTTCTAATTTTTTATAAAATGGAGTTGCATTTAAATCGTGTTGGTACATATTATTTCCAATAACAACATCGCCAATGTTTAATTCATCTTTAATTCCACCAGCAACACCAGTAAAAATAATCTCATCAACATTAAAATCATTAATTAATTGAGTAGTTGTTATTGCTGAAGCTACTTTTCCCCAGCGAGAAAAAACGAGTACCACATTTTTATTAAATAAAGTACCTTTATAATAAGTTCTCATACCTTTTTCGGTAGTTGAAACGTTTTTAAGTTCTTGTAGTAATGCTTGAATTTCTTCTTGCATTGCGCTTATAATACCAATCATTTTTGTTCAAGTTTAGTTGATGATTTTTCCATCTTTCATTTCTAATTTCCGATCAGCCATATTTGCTAATTCTTCATTATGAGTTACAATTACAAATGTTTGGTGAAATTTATCTCGAAGTGTAAAAAATAATTTGTGTAGTTTTTCTGCCGAAGCTGAATCTAAATTTCCGCTTGGCTCATCAGCAAAAATAACATCAGGATTGTTAATTAAGGCTCTTGCTACTGCAACGCGTTGCTGTTCACCACCTGAAAGTTCATTTGGTTTGTGATGAATTCTATCTGATAAGCCTAAAAAATCTAATAATTCTTTTGCTTTCTTTTCTGCTTCACTTTTTGATGAATTACCTATAAAAGCAGGAATACAAACATTTTCTAATGCTGTAAATTCAGGGAGTAGTTGATGAAACTGAAAAATAAAACCAATGTGTTGATTTCTAAATTTAGATAATGATTTATCCTTTAATTCTAAAAGATTTTTATCGTTTATAGTTAAGGTTGAGTTTTTGGATTCTGTAGGGTTATCTAAAGTACCAAGAATTTGTAAAAGTGTAGTTTTTCCAGCTCCAGAAGGACCAACAATGGCAACTATTTCACCTTTTTTAATAGATAAGTCAACACCTTTTAAAACTTCTAAATCTCCGTAAAATTTATGTATTTTTTTAGCTTCTATCATTGTATATAATAATAGCGTGAAAATACATAATTAAATTAGAATTACAACCAAGTTTTCAGTTTGTTATAATCTAAATAATAGACCATCTTTAATGATAAAGTATTTTGAACTGGCTCTTTGAATAGGTTGTCTAGGTTATCTGAAAAATTCAAACTTGATTGGGTGTCTTCATTAAAGATAGAATTTCTGTATAAGGCAACTAATTGACTTCCAGGTGCAAATTCCCAGGAGTAACTTAAATCTAAATTCCAAATATTGTAATTTACATCATGAATTTCGTTGTAAGAACTAGCATTTAATCCGCCTTCATTATTTAATTCATAATAATTTGAGTCGTATTTTACTGGAGACCAATAATGTCTAAAAGAAAGTGCTAATGATGATTTAGTATTAAAACTTAGTTTACTTGAAATGGTGTTTATGATAGATTTATAATCGCGATTTCCAAAAATAATTCTACCATCTTCTAAGTCATCTACATAACCTTTATCATTAAAATATTTTCTAGTTTCAAATTCATACACTACTTGAAATTTATCAGAAAATCTGTACCTAGGTGAAAATTCAAAACCATAATACTTATTTTCATCATTGTATCTTTTAAGATAAAAGAAACGCATATCCACCGCAAATTTATTTCTGTAATCCGAAGAAAACCAAGCATTAGAAAACATTCGTGCATTTTCTTTAAAAAATCGTCCTTCTATTCGTGGTTCATAAAAATCGTATTGATTTCCAATATTTGACTCAATTTTAGCTCCAAATGCAAACCTATTAATTGTAGCAAAAAAAGTATTAAATTCAAAGTTGTTTCTGGAGTAGGAGTAAGGTTTGTTTTGGTAACCTACAAACCATTCAAAATCTACCCTAATATTATTAAAAGTTTTAGTTGGTTCAAATATTCGGTAAGAAACCTCTCCAAAGTATTTTACATAATTATTATTACTCTGATAGCCTAAATCTTGAATGTCATATTTGTTATCACTTGCGGAATATGCAATTTCGTATTGATAATTTCCATGTGTTTTAGCCAATTGAAAAAATGTAGAATAACCTGACGTGTTTTCACCATTTTCTAGAATATTACTAATTTTATAATTTCCTGTTGCATTGTGTTTACTTCCTTTGTTAGAAATATCAAAAAGAAAAGCTGTAACGTTTGCATCTCTTCCATCACCATTTCTTAATACATTAGTGTTTACAACACTAACAGATGAATTTTTATTGAATTGCTGATCTAATACAAGGACATTGTAATTTGCTAGTGGTTCTGTTATTTTAGTCCTAATTTCTTCTGTTTCTGTATTTTTTATTTTTGCTGAAGTCTTTTCGGTTATTGCATTAAAAACCCCAATACCTAATCCTTTTTTAGTTCTTCCAGATAGTTTTATAGCATTAAGCATATTAACTTTTGAAGGATTGTCAATTATTTCTTCATTACTGGATAAATTTTCTTCAATATTTTCATATCCAACTGGGCTATTACCAACTCTTCGCGAGTAAAATAGATTTCCTTTATCAAAAAGTTCAATTCCTTCTGTGAAAAATGAACGTTTTTCTGAGTAACGTTGTTCAAAAGGGCCTAAATTTAAAACTTGATTATCAAAAGCAGTTTGTCCAAAATCGGGTATTAATGTAACATCAAGTGTAAAACTTTCATTGATACCATATTTTAAATCTAATCCAATGTTGTTGTTAAATTCAGAATCACCATCAAATGTTGTGTAGGTTGAAGAAGCATAAGGCGAAAAATTTAATCGAGTAGGGGGCTTAATATTGTTAATATTGTTGATTAAACCAGAATATTGTGCTGATATCCCTTTCTTTTTGTCAATATAATTCCAAGTATATTCTTCATTTAAATTACTAATTTTTCTACTGAAATTAACGCCCCAAGTTTGCTCATTAGAATTTGAAAAACGAAGAGCTGAATAAGGTATTTTTATTTCAACAACCCAACTATCAGCATTAACTTTTACATCACTTTCCCAAACAGCATTCCAACTAAAATCTTCGTCATCTGAAGTTACCTTAGCATCAGATTGAGATCCAGTGCTTGTTACAGCAAAATAAGTATCGTTTTGACCATCATTATTTGGGTTTATAGCTATTAAAAAAAAGTCAACATTTCCAATTTCGTCTCTACCACCAAATTGCATTGGTATTTCCGTTGGTTTATCATCATACATAGTAGCCCCAAAATAAATTGCCTCATCATCATAGGCTATTTTAACTGTAGTCTTATTAGTTTTTCTTTCATTTCCGCCATCGCCAGGACTCAACATAATAAAATCCTTAGCTATATCAGTTTTTTGCCAAAAATCTTCATTTAAAGTACCATCAATTAATGGGGCTTCATTAATTCTTAAGGCATTTACAGATTTTTTATCAAGTTGAGAATATGAATAAGAAAAATATAGGAGGCAAATTATCAAGAAAAATTTCTTCATTATATATTATAATAGCTAAGTTGAATTTAAGAGCTAAAATATTTAACATATGAAAGAAATTATCTTAAATAAATGTTAATATATACAATTATCATAAACTATAATAATCAGTTTATAAATGATAAAAAAATCAATATGGTTTAACTAGTTTTTTTAAACCATTTTTTAGCATTATTATAGTCTATATAATAAACCATTCTTATAGAAAAATTATGAAGCATAGGTTCTTCAAATAAATTGTTTAAATTGTCTTTAAAGTTTAAATCTGAAAATTCATCTTCATTAAATAGTGAATTTCTGTACAATGCAATTAACTGACTTCCAGGTGCAAATTCCCAAGAAAAGTTAAGATCGAAATTCCAAGTATTAAAATTAATATCGTGATTTGAAGTATAATTGTTTTCTGATAATGTTCCGTCGTTACTTAATAAATAGTATTGATCATCATAGGTGACTGGTGACCAATATTGTCTGAAGGTTAAAGATAAAGCAGCTTTTGTGCTAAAATTATATTTTCCAGAAATAGCATTTGTAACAGACTTTGCATCTCTATTTCCAAAAATTATAGAACCATCTTCCAATTCATTTACAAAGCCTTTATCGTTATTGTCTTTAGAATAAGATAGTGAATAGACAAATGAAAGATGATCATTAACTCTAAATCTAGGTGAAAACTCACTATAAATAAAAGTGTTGTTTTCATGTATTCTGTTAGCGTAAAAAATCCTAAGATCTAAAGCAAATTTCTTTCTGTAATCAGTTGATATCCATTGGTTACCAGAAATACGTGTATTTTGTATAAAATACCTGCCATCAACTCTAGGTTCATAATAATCATATTGTTTACCTATGCTACTTTGAAAATTCCCACCAAAAGCAATTTTTGTTTTTTTAGTTTGAAAAAAGTAATTAACTCCTAAATGATTACCAGTGTAGGTATTTGGTTTATACAAGTAATTAAGTTCACTCCAAAAAGTTATTCTGTAGTCATCAAAGTTTTTAGTTGGTTCAAATATTCTGTAAGATAATTGCCCTTCAAAATTGCTGAAATTATTTCTTCTTTGAAAGCCTAAATCATTTTTGTCAAATTTTGTATCTTGAAGATTGTGCTCAAGATTATATTGCCAATGTCCACTAATTTTACCTATTTCTACGCTTGAAATAAAACCATTAGATTTTTCTCCAAATTCATTAATAGAACTCATTCCAACGCCTCCGTTAATATTATATTTATTGGTTTTATTTGATAAGTTAAATAGCACTGCAGAAATATTTGCATCTCTAAATGACCCATTTCTTAAAACATTGGTATTTACAAAACTAACCGATGAATTTTTGTTAAATTGTTGATCTAAAACAACAACATTATAATTTGTAAAGGGTTCAGTAGTTACTTTTCTAACTTCATCAGTATCTAAATTTTTAATTTTAGCTTCAGTTTTTTCTGTTATTGCATTAAAAACACCGATACCTAATCCACTTTTAGTTCGTCCTGAAATTTTAATGGCGTTTAGCATATTAACGCTTGAAGGATTCTCAATTAATTCTTCATTTTCAGCTAAATTAGATTCATCATAATATGCGGTTGGTGTATTTCCAATTCTTCTTGAATAAAACAAATCTCCTTTACTGAAAAGTTCAGTTCCTTCCGTGAAAAAGGATCTTTTTTCAGAATATTGTTGTTCAAAAGGCCCTAAATTTAAAGTGACATCATCAAAGGCAGTTTGTCCAAAATCAGGAATAAGCGTTGCGTCTAGGGTAAAGCTTTCATTGATACCATATTTAAGGTCAATACCATAATTAGTACTAAAATCATTAGAGCCATCAAAAGTTGTATATGATGATGATGCATAAGGATTAAAACTTAATCTAACAGGCGGTTTTATATCCTCTAAACCAGTTAAGATACCAGCGTATTGTTGAATAGCACCATTGGTTTTATCAATTAAGTTCCAAGTGTATTGTTCTTTTCTACTTTGAATTCTTCGGTGAAAATTTAAACCCCATGTTTGAACTTTTTCACCAGAAAAACGTAGTGCTGAATATGGGATTTTCATTTCTACAATCCAGCCATTATCAACTAGTTTAACAGCACTTGTCCAAACACCATTCCAACTAAAGTCTTCACTGTCAATTGTACTTTTTGCATCAGCTTGATTTCCTGTGGCTTGTACAAAAAACTCGGTATCGTTTTGTCCATCGTTGTATGTGTTAATCATAACTCCAAACCAATCAACTTGCGCAAAGTTATCTCTTGTAGCAGATTCTAAAGCCATATTTTTTAAATCATCATCATAAAGAAATGCACCAAAATAAATGGCTTCATCATCATAAATAATTTTAACTTCAGTTTTTTGATTTTCAAGTTCTTTTTCTCCAGTTCCAGGTCTAAACATTACAAAATCTTTTGCTATTTCAGCATTTATCCAGGCATCATCATCTAAAAGTCCATCAATTATTGGTGCTGTTGTGATTCTTAATGCATTTATAGATTTTTTACTAGATTGAGAGTAAGAAAACGAAATAAAGAGTAAGTAAAAAATAATTAAAAAGTGTTTCATTGTAATTTTTTGAAGGTATTTTAATGCCGTTGCTAAAATATTTAAGATAATATTTAAACCTTCTTAAATATATGTTAATAATAGGAAAGACGTTAAAAAACAACGATTGTTACACATCATAATTATTTTTAAAATGAAGATAAATTTTAAGTTAGAATTTTTGTAGAAAAGAATAAATTTAAGAAAATGAGAGCTTATTTAAACTCTGAAATTATTTAGTTGAAATTATTATTAAAGTTTACCTATATAGAGAAATATCCTATTATTTCTATTATAATAGATTTTTATCACGTTTACTTGAAATTATAAAAGCCTTATGTAAACTAAAAAAGTTGAAAATATACCCTAAAAATCATAATAGAATAATTCACAACTGTAACTGCAATAAAAAGTATTACGGGGACTATAAGGAATGATTTTAAAACTAGATTTTTCATAACCCAAATTTTACTAATTAAATTTATCAAGTAAATTTAATCTTAATTTTAACCAAATTATTTTAATTACAATAATTGTATTATACCTTTTGGTATTGGATTATATATCTTTATGTATGCAATTATGCATCCTGAATAATTGAAATAATTTTATTTTAAGGATGGGGTAGTATTGTTGGTTTTTGAACTTACATTTACTAAGATAATGAAGTAGGCTGCAAATGAAATTAAAAACACAAATTTAGCGATATTGCAATAAGTACACTCATAAAATTGTTGTGTAAATCCAAAAAGTGATGTTACACAGCCTATAGTTATCATAACTATAATATCAATAAATAAGATTGCTGGTAATGCGATCAAAGAAAAAAGTATTAAATTTTTCATAATTTTATTTTATTTAAGTTTCTAAATATTTAGAGTATAAAGATATTGTGTTATAGGTTTTTATTTTAATGATTTTAATAAGTGTATTTTATCCTTTTTTATGGGATTATCAACGGATTATAATGTAATTTTACACTATAAATAATTGAATTAATTTTTTAGTTTTATTAGATGCCAGATTTTTTACAAAAGAAAACCCATTTTGAGTATGATTTTTTAGATGCTCGTGGGTGTTTAAATATTTTAACAGCTGAAGAAAAAAATGAGTTAGTAAGTAATAAAACCGATTTAGAGTTTTCAGCAGGTGAAATTATTGTAAAGAGAGGAGTTTTAGTTAGTAATGTTTTGTACGTTACCGAAGGTTTGGTAAAAATAGAAATGTCAAATGACAATAAGTTATATACAGTAGGTTTAATTCAACCACATTGTTTTGTTGGAATTGTTTGTTGTTTTGCTTTTAAAAAATTTGATTTTACTGCTACTGCATTAGAAAATTCTAAAATTAGTTTTATAGATATAGATGTTTTTGAGAAGTTTATTAAAACAAACCCTGATTTTTCTTTAGCTTTAATTAAACATATGTCTGGTGTTTCTAATGGTTTACTTCACAGAATGGCTCGCTTATCTCAAAAAAATATAGATGGTGCTTTATCAATCTTATTATTGGAATTTTCTGAGATTTATAATTCTAAAAGTTATACGTTACCAGTTCTTAGAAAGGAATTGGCGGATATTTTAGGCTATTCAAAAGAAAGTGTAATTAATACCTTGTCAAAATTCAATAGAGAGAGAATTATTGATGTTTTGGATAGAAACATTGAAATACTAGATATTTCAAGACTAAAAAAGATTAGTAAACTAGGCTAATTGAAAAATTGATTAATGTTTGATATATTTTATTTTCTTGTTAAATATAACATAGGAGTACCTTTCTAATTATTAAAATTCTACAATTTTTTAAATTAAGTAATTGTTCTGAAATTTTTTTCAATTACAACATAAATTTTAAGTTTGGTTTATTACATTTGTCAGTATATAATATAATAAAACCTTAATTTCTAATGAATTTACACGAATATCAAGGAAAAGAGTTGTTAAACAGTTTTGGCGTTAGAATACAACGAGGAATTGTTGCAGACAATCATAAAAAAGCAGTAGAAGCTGCAAAACAGTTAGCTATAGATACTGGCACAGGTTGGTGGGTTGTTAAAGCACAAATTCACGCAGGTGGTCGTGGCAAAGGTGGTGGAGTAAAATTAGCAAAAAGTTTAGCAGAGGTTGAAACTATTTCTGAAAGTATTATTGGAATGATGTTAAAAACACCACAAACATCTGCTGAGGGTAAAAAAGTACACCAAGTTTTAATTTGTGAAGATGTTTATTATCCAGGTGATAACGAACCAGAAGAATATTATATGTCAGTTCTTTTAAACAGAGCAACGGGTAGAAATATGATTATGTATTCTACAGAAGGTGGGATGGATATTGAAACTGTTGCTGAAAATACACCGCATTTAATTTTTACTGAAGAAATTGATCCATTAATTGGATTACAACCATTTCAAGCTCGAAAAGTAGCCTTTAATTTAGGTCTGTCAGGTGGAGCACTTAAAGAAATGATAAAATTTGTAACTTCTTTATATACAGCTTTTGTAAAATCGGATGCTTCATTATTTGAAATCAATCCTGTTTTAAAAACATCAGATGATAAAATATTAGCAGTAGATTCTAAAGTTGCTTTAGATGACAATGCTTTATACCGTCATAAAGACTTAGCAGAGTTACGTGATTTACGTGAAGAAAATGAAATCGAAGTTGAAGCAAATGCAGCAGGTTTAAATTATGTAGATTTAGATGGTAATGTTGGTTGTATGGTTAATGGAGCTGGACTTGCAATGAGTACAATGGATTTAATTAAACAATCAGGTGGTGAGCCAGCTAACTTTTTAGATGTTGGTGGTACTGCTGATGCAAAACGTGTTGAAATAGCCTTTAGAATTATTTTAAAAGATCCTAATGTAAAAGCTATTTTAGTAAATATTTTTGGAGGTATTGTACGTTGTGATAGAGTAGCACAAGGTATTATTGATGCTTTTGTTAATATGGGTGATGCTATTAAAGTTCCTATTATTGTTCGTTTACAAGGTACAAATGCAATTGAAGCTAAACAATTAATTGATGCTAGTGGATTGAATGTAATTTCAGTTACTGAATTTCAAGAAGCTGCAGATAAAGTTAAAGAAGTTTTAGGATAAAATTTTATTTCTAAAATATAAAAAAAACCGACTCTAAGTCGGTTTTTTTTACGCCAAAAAAAACACTTCTTTTGAAGTGTTTTTAATTTAAGAATATAGTTTTTAAATATCTTCAAAATTTACATCTGTAAAACTTTCAGTACTTTTAATTTCTTCAGAATCATTATTTATTTCAGAAGCTCTTTTAAAATCTTTTTGGTGACGTTCAGAAATAACTTCATCTCCTTTTTCATTCAAAATATAATCAGTTGCTGCTTTTAGCATTTCATTAAATTCTGTAAAATCTTCTTTGTATAAATAAATTTTGTGTTTCTTATAATGGAAAGATCCATCATCATGTGTGAATTTTTTACTTTCAGTAACTGTTAAATAATAATCTTCAGCTTTTGTAGCTCTTACATCAAAAAAGTAAGTTCTTCTTCCTGCTCTAAGAACCTGTGAGAATATTTCCTCTTGTTCTAAATGTTCGTTTTCCATAATTAACTCTCTATTTTTAATTAATCTTATAATTAGATTTCTACACAAATCTATAAAAATATTTGACTTATTTCACTATTTTTAAATTTCTTTTTCCAAAAGTTGTTGTTCATAAAGTTCTTTATAATATCCACTAATATTAACTAACTCGTTATGTGAACCTTGTTGAATTATCTCTCCATTTTCTATTACAATAATTGCATCAGCATTTTTTATTGACGAAATTCTATGACTTACAATAATGGTTGTTTTATTTTTACTAATGTTATATAAATTGTTTAATATAATTTCTTCCGTTTCGGTGTCAACCGCTGATAAACAATCATCAAAAATTAAAATTTGTGGTTCTTTAATAATTGCTCTGGCAATAGATACTCGTTGTTTTTGTCCGCCAGATAATGTAACACCTCTTTCGCCAATATATGTATCGTATCCTTTATTAAATTCAATAATATTATGATGTATATATGCATCTTTGGCAGCTTGTTCAATTTTGGTGTCTGAAGCTGTTTCATCACCAAATTTAATATTGTTTTTTATGGTGTCTGAAAATAAGAATGCTTCTTGTGGTACAAACCCAATACTTTGACGTAAGTTATTTAAATTGAGTTTTTCTGTAGGAATATTATCTATTAAAATTTCACCAGATTTAACATCATATAAGCGAGCAATTAAATTAATAATAGTTGATTTACCTGAGCCAGTATTCCCTAAAATTGCCAATGTTTTTCCTTTTTGAAGTTTAAAACTTACATTTTTAAGAGCAGTTATATTTGTATCGTCATAAGTGAATGATACATTTTTAAATTCAATATCTCCTTCAATTTTAGAAGGATTACTGTTGTTATTAATTATTTCGGGTGTGTGATTTAAAAATTCATTAATACGTTTTTGTGAGGCTTCAGCTTGTTGAACCATTGAAGTTACCCAACCCACAACGGCTACAGGCCAAGTTAGCATATTTACATACATAATAAATTCAGCAATTACACCTAAGGAAATTGTTCCTTCAATATAACGTAAACCACCTATGTAAATAACCAAAATATTACTTAACCCAATTAACAATATCATTAATGGGAAAAATAAAGCTTGCGCTTTAAATAAATCAATATTCTTTTCTTTTGAAGTGTTTGCAAGCTCCTCAAAATCAACCATAGTTTTAGATTCAATACCATAGGATTTTAGAATACTAATTCCCGAAAATGTTTCTTGTGCGTTGGCTGTTAATTTTGATAAATACTGCTGAACAATAGTGCTCCTTTTGTTAATAATTCTACTTAAAATATAAATAGAAATAGATAAAAAAGGCAATGGTAACAATGTGTAATTTGTTAGTACAGGGTCTATATCGTACATTTTAATAATTGCAACAACAAATAACACCAACATATTCATAGTATACATAATTGCAGGTCCAACGTACATGCGAACTTTACTTACATCTTCACTGATGCGATTCATTAAATCGCCAGTTTTATTTTTCTTATAAAAGTTTAAAGATAAGCGTTGGTATTGAAGATAAATTTCATTTTTTAAGTCAAACTCAACCAATCTTGAAGTAACAATAATGGTTTGTCTCATTAAAAATGTGAAAAAACCAGAAAGTAAAGCAACTCCAACTATTAATAGTATGTTGTTAAAAAGCTCAGATTTTACAAAAGATAAATCAGATACCAAACCATTTTTATAATCTTCAGCAATATTCACAGATTCTCTTATAAGTTGAGGAACTTGTAAAGCTAACATTTTGGAAAAGATGGTAATAACAATTCCAATAAGGAGTCTATATTTATATTTTATTAGGTATTTATTTAAGTATTGTAAAGATTTCATAGAGAATTTAATGCTATTTCAATTTTGAATGCACGAAGATACATCAATAAAATTTTAATTTAATTGGTTTAAGATAGATTTAACTTTGTTTAAAAAACGAAAAACAATATTTAATTTCTAAAAAATAGTAGTATTTTTGCCACGTTAAAAACAAAAATCAAAGTTCTTTAAATGATAAATAGAAGACATATTAGAGTTAAAGTAATGCAATCGGTTTATGCATTGTTACAAGCTAAAAGTGACAACCTAAATAAGGAAGAGAAATTCTTATATGCCAGTATTGATAAAATGTATGATTTATATGCATTAATGCTTAGATTGTTTGTTGAAGTTAGAAATATGGAAAAGAAACATATTGAAATTTCTCAAAAAAAGTTTTTAGCAACTGCTGAAGAATTAAAACCAAATAACAAATTTATTAACCTAGAAATTTTTAAATTATTGGGTGAAAGTGTTTCTTTAAACACGCACTTAGATACTAATAATTTAAACTATTGGACTTTAGATAATGAATATATTCATGAAATATTGAAATTAACTAAAAAAAGCAAACTGTATATTTCTTTTATGAATGCTGAGAAATCTTCTTTTCAAGAAGAAAAAGAGTTTATTGTAGCTTTATTTAAAGAAGTGATTGCTCCAAATGAGAAATTAGCTGATTATTTTGAAGATAAAAATATTAGTTGGGTTGATGATATACCATTTGTAAATACATGGATTGTTAAAACTTTAAACCAAATAAAACCAGCACAAGCTTTTCATTTAGGAAACCTGTATAAAGACATTGATGACAGAGATTTTGTAGTTGATTTATTTAGAAAAGTAGTGTTAAATCATACAGAGTTTGAAAAAGAAGTAATTGATAAAACTCCTAACTGGGATACGGATCGTATTGCCGATATTGACATGATTTTAATAAAAATGGCAATTTGTGAATTTTTAAAATTTCCATCAATACCAACTCGTGTTACTATAAATGAATATATTGAGGTTTCTAAAGATTATTCTACTGAAAAAAGCAGCTTTTTTATTAATGGAGTTTTAGACAAAATTTTAAAAGATTTTACGACTACAAAAAGAATGAATAAAATAGGTAGAGGATTGTTATAATTTTATATTTTTACAAAAAAAACTTTTTAAAATGAAAAAAATAACCATAATTTACATTGCAATACTAAGTTTAGTAGTTGTTTCTTGTAAGGAAAACGCAGCATCAAAGATTAAAGACACAAATCTAGAAACGGCAAAAGAAAGAGATGCATTAAATAATTTAGGTTTTGCTATTATTGAATTTGATAATACTGAATTTGATTTTGGAACCATAAATGAAGATGACATTATTGATGGAGCTTTTAAAATTACAAATAAAGGAAAAGTAGATTTATTAATTTTGAGTGCAAAACCATCTTGTGGTTGCACTGTTCCTGAATGGCCTAAAGAAGCTATCAAGCCAGGAGAATCAGCTGATATAAAATTCTCATTTAATTCAAGAGGAAAACCAGGTATGCAAAATAAATCTATTACACTTAAAACCAATACGGAAAAAGCTACAGAGGTTATACGCATTAAAGGAATGGTAACACCTAAAAATAAATAAATTTAATTTAAAAATAAAATAAATGTTTACATTAATATTACTACAAATGGATATGAGTTCTTTGACAGGTATGTTACCTTTCTTACTAATGTTTTTGGTTATTTATCTTTTTATGATAAGACCACAAATGAAACGAGCAAAAAACGAGAAATTATTTCAAGCATCTATAGAAAAAGGAAATAAAGTAATTACAACTAGTGGGATTCATGGAAAAATTTCTGATATAGTTGATAACGATAATACAATAATAGTTGAAACTGGAGCTGGTAAAATTAAATTTGAGCGTTCAGCTATTTCAATGGAACTTAGTAAAAAATTGCAAGCGCCTAAACAAATTAAATAGGAAATAGTACATATATAAACAAAAGTGAGCTTTAGGGCTCACTTTTTTTGTACATTTAATACTTATATTAAAAAACAAAAATGAACGTAAAAAATTCTAAAATGTCAATAATTAATAAAAGAAAGGCGAAGGTTTTTTTATTTATTTTGGTGTTAACTTCAATAATTTGGTTATTAATAGAACTTTCAAAAACTTCAATAAGTACTGTTTCATTTAATGTTGAGTATGAAAATATACCTACAGGAAAATTAATGCAAAGTAAGCCTACTTCTGAAATTAAGATGAAATTAAGAGCTCCAGGGTTTTCATTATTGAAATATAAAATGAAAAATAAAAAGATCGGCTTAAATTTAAAAAATAGTATTAAAAGAGGTTCCAACTTTTATTTGTTGCCAAACCAACAATTAACCTATTTAAATGAACAATTACCAGTGGAAATGGAAGTTGTTAGTGTTTTAAGTGATACAATATTTGTCGAGTTAGGAAATAATAAATCAAAAAAAGTTCCTGTAAACCCTTTGATTGATTTTAAATTTAAATTGGGTTATAACTTGATTAATAAGCTGAAAATTATTCCAGATTCAATTACAGTAACAGGTTCTCAAAAATTTGTAGATTCTATACAAGAAATAAGAACTACTTCAATTAAAATACATGATATTCATAAAAATATAAATAAGGATATAGCGTTAAAATTACCTTCTAAAAAATATAATTTGATTTTTTCAACTGAAAAAGTAAAGATAATTGCTGAAGTTGATAAGTTTACAGAAGGAAGATTTATGGTGCCTGTATTAATTATTAATAACCCTTTTGATGTTAAAATTAACACATTCCCTAAAGATATTGAGGTTGTTTATCAAGCAGGACTTTCAAATTTTAGTAAGATTACAAAAAATAGTTTTTCAGTTGTTTACGATTTTGATGAGTATAAAAGTGATACTTTAATAAAGTATTTAACTCCAATCATTAAGCATAAAAGTGAATTTATTTCTTCATTAAAAGTGTATCCAAATCAAATAGAATTTTTAATTCAAAAATGATAGTAATTGGCTTAACAGGAGGTATTGGAAGTGGTAAAAGTACCGTTTTAAAAATGTTTCAAGAATTTGGGGCAGCAACTTATATTGCTGATATTGAAGCTAAAAAGCTAATGAATACTAACAAAGAATTAGTTCTACAAGTTAAAG
>NZ_CALAEQ010000192.1 GCF_937891065.1 uncultured Lutibacter sp.
ATTTTTCTTCTGGGAATAAAGGTGTTAAATGCTCAAATGAAACACGGTCTCTTACTATATTTGGATTCAATCCATTTATTTTTGATACACGTATTAGTGGGAAATATTTTTCTCCTTCTTTAGGAGGTCTTACTACACCTTTTACAGTATCTCCAGTTTTTAAACCAAATAATTTTACTTGAGATTGTGATAAGTAAATATCATCAGGTGATGATAAATAATTATAATCTGAAGATCTTAAAAACCCATATCCATCAGGCATCATTTCTAATACTCCTTCACTTTCAATAATTCCATCAAACTCGTAATCAGGATCTTTATAACGGTTACCACTGTTTGTATGTTGACCTTTCTCTCTAGGTTGAGGTCTTGGTTTAGGCGGGTTAGGTTTGTTTACCTGTTTAGGTGGATGTACTGGTTTAGGCTGGTTAACTTGATTTTGTTGTTTTGGGGGATTTACTTTCTTAGGTTGGTTTGTTTGAACAGGTGTAGGTTCATTAGTTGTAATTATATTATTCACATTTTCAATTTCATCCTTTACAATTGGTTCTTTAATTGCAAGAGGTTTTTTAATTACAACTCTTTTATTTGGTTTTAATATTTTCTTTTGTTCAGGTTGAATAACAACATCAACCTTCGTTTCCAAAGCAAGTTCTTCCTGGATGTTTTCAGGAGGGCTTACTTTTATGATTCTTGCAGGGTTTATTTTTTTTACAATTCTTCTGCGTTTAGGTTTTTCATCATTAGATGAAACTTTTGTAATTGTTGAGGGAGTTGTAGCTTGAATGTCTAATATTAAATAAACGAGATCTAGTTTATTTAATTGACTGAATTTTTTAGCTCCAATTGTTTTTGCTATCTCTTGTAAGTCTACAAGTGTTTTCTCCTTTAGTTGGGAAATTTCAAACATTATGTTAATTTGTAATTATTGTTTATGTATAAAGACTATTTTATGATTCTGTAAAGAATTTTATTGTTCTTAAACGTTGTGGTGATTTTTCGTTTCAGTTGTAGTTCCCTTATGTGATTAAGCATAAGGTTATTGCAAATATATAAAATTATTTTATATAACTAATCTTTTATTCTTTAAAAAGAAAACGTATTTTTGCCTTAAGTTAGTATAAAACTATGATTCAAAGAATACAATCTATTTATTTATTAATTGCAACATTGCTCTCAGGAGGTTTAATTTTCGGATTAAATTTATGGGTGAATGAGCAAGGAATAGAATTTTTTGTGATGGATTCCTTTACTTCGGAAAGTATTTTACTAAAAGTAATGGCAGTATTATTTTTTGCATCTTCGGTTTTAACATTAATTGCTATTTTTCAATTTAAAAAAAGGCAATTACAGTTTGTGTTATGCCGATTATCAATTTTGACCAATTTTATTATATTAGGTATAGTCGTATATTTTTCGCAAAACTTATCTGGAGAAATTAACGTTTCTGAGAAGGGTATTGGGCTGCTTATTCCTATTTTAACTATTGTATTTGTTGTGATTGCAAATAGAGCAATTAAAAAGGATGAGGAACTTGTAAAATCTGTTGATAGATTGCGATAACCTTTTATCTTAGTATATTAAGTGCAGAAAAACCATTTCAATTTTTATTGAAATGGTTTTTTATTTTCGTTGCTCAAGTTCAATAACTTCTAAGTTAGTAATTTTATCCTCATTAATTTCAAAACGTAACATTGTTCTTACATTATGAAATCCGTGTTTCCCGGCCGCGCCTGGATTCATATGTAATAGTTTTAACTTTTTATCAAATATTACTTTTAAAATATGCGAATGCCCACTGATAAATAATTGAGGTGGATTTTTTGATATTTCTTCTCTAATTCTAACATCATACCTATTTGGATAACCACCAATATGTGTCATCCAAACAGTTGTTTTTTCGATAGTAAACCTATTATCTAATGGAAATTCTGTTCTAATTAAAGCATTGTCAATATTACCATAAACAGCTCTCAATGGTTTTAATTTTTTTAGTGTATCAATAACTTCTAATGAGCCAATATCACCAACGTGCCAAACTTCATCAGCTTGTTTTACAAACTTCAATATTTGATTGTCAATATAGCTATGCGTATCAGAAAGCAATAATATTTTTTTCATCTGTTTGTAAAATTCTTAAATCGTAAAATGTATGTATATTTGCAATCGTACAAAAATAGCATTTCAATTGAGATATTTTATTGAATTATCATATAAAGGGACAAACTATCATGGTTGGCAAGTGCAGCCAAACGCTATTAGCATACAAGAATTACTTAATAAAGCACTTACAACTATCTTTAGAACAGCAATTAATGTTATTGGTGCAGGAAGAACAGATACTGGTGTTCATGCTGAACAGCTGTTTGCACAAGTAGATTTAGATAATGAAATTAAAACTGAAGTAGTTATTTATAAATTAAATTCATTATTGCCAAATGATATAGTTGTAGAAAACATACTTAAAACTACAGATAGTGCTCATGCACGTTTTGATGCTACAAGTAGAAGCTATGAATATAGAATTTTTTTAGGAAGAAACCCATTTTTAATTGATACTACTTGGCAGATTAACAATAAAAAGTTAAATATTGTTAAAATGAATGAGGCCGCTGAAATTTTATTAACTTACACTAACTTTAAATGTTTTTCTCGTACTAATTCTAATGTTAAAACCTATAATTGTGATATTAGAAAAGCAGAATGGGTTTTAACAAATAAAATGTTAATATTTCACATTACTGCAGATCGATTTTTAAGAAACATGGTAAGGGCAATTGTAGGTACTTTAATTGATGTTGGAAAAGAAAAAATAACCTTGGAAGGTTTTAAACAAATAATTGAAAGTAAAGATAGGTGTAATGCAGGAACTTCTGCACCAGCTCAAGGGTTATTTTTAACTCAAGTTACCTATCCAAAAACAATTTTTATACATGAGTAAAAAAGTTACAGGAAAAGCTTTTGACGCAAAAATATTTATGCGTTTAATGAGTTTTGCTTCAAAATATAGAGGACAGTTTTTTGTAGGAACTATGTCTGCAATTCTATTATCATTGGTTTCAATAGCAAAACCAGTATTATTACAAGAAATTGTAAATACTTATTTTGAAAATAAAGATAAAGAAGGACTTTTAAATTATTCTTTATTAATGGTTGCATTTTTGGTAGCCGAAGTTTTTATGCAGTTCATTTTTATTTATAAAGTAAACTGGCTAGGGCAACATATTATTAAAGATATCAGAGTGCAACTTCAAAAGCATATGTTGCAATTTAAAATGTCTTATTTTGATAAATCTTCCGTAGGTAAATTGGTAACCAGATTGGTTTCTGATACTGAAACTATAGCACAATTTTTTGGGCAAGGTTTGTTTATGATTATTAGCGATATACTAAAAATGCTTATTGTTGCCATAGTAATGCTATGGATGAATTGGAAATTAGCCTTAATTGCTTTTATTGTACTTCCAATATTAATTTATGCAACAAAAATATTTCAAATTGCTATAAAAGCAGCTTTTCAAGATGTTAGAGCTCAGGTAGCCAATTTAAACGGTTTTGTGCAAGAACGTGTTACAGGAATGAACATTGTTCAGCTATTTAATAGAGAAGAAATTGAATACAAAAACTTTGTTAAGATTAATGAAGTTCATAAAAGTGCACATATTAGAACAGTTTGGTATTATTCAATTTTTTTTCCAATTGCTGAGATTTTATCTTCCATTGCAGTAGGTTTATTAGTGTGGTATGGCGGTTTAGATATTGTGAATTTAGGTGGCACAAACGCAGGACAAATTATAGCTTTTATTATGATGTCTCAAATGCTATTTAGACCATTACGACAAATTGCTGATAAATTCAACACGTTGCAAATGGGTATGGTAGCTGGAGATCGAGTTTTTGAAGTTTTAGATACAAAAAGTCAAATTAATAAGACTGGAGAAGTTGAAGCAACTCACTTTAATGGTGATATTTCTTTTAAAAATGTTCGTTTTAGTTATGTTGAAGGTGAAGAGGTTTTAAAAGGTATTTCGTTTAATGTAAAAGCAGGAGAAACAGTTGCAATAGTTGGTGCAACTGGCGCAGGAAAATCAACCATTATTAATTTAGTAAATCGTTTTTATGACATTGATAAAGGTGAAATTTGTATAGATAATCATAATATAAATCAATATACATTAACATCTTTACGAAATCAAATTGCAGTTGTTTTACAAGATGTGTTTTTGTTCTCTGATTCAATTTTTAATAATATTATTTTAAGTGACGAATCTATAACTTTAGAAGAAGTAAAAAAGGCCGCTAAAGAAATAGGAATTCATAAATTTATTATGAGTTTACCAGATGATTACCACTATAATGTTAAAGAACGTGGGGCAATGTTATCTTCGGGGCAACGACAATTAATTGCTTTTTTACGTGCATATGTGAGTAAACCAAGTGTCTTAATTTTAGATGAAGCAACTTCATCCATAGATTCCTATTCAGAAAAATTAATTCAGAAAGCTACAGATAAAATAACGCAACATCAAACATCAATAATAATAGCGCACAGATTAACGACAGTTAAAAAAGCGGATAGAATTATTGTAATGGATAAAGGTGAAATTGTTGAGCAAGGTTCTCACATTGAATTATTAAATAAAAACGGCTATTATAAAACGTTATATAATATGCAATTTGTAAATGAAGTAATTCAATATTAGGTGTTTTATAAGTAAATTTTGATTCTTTGTTTGTATCTATTTGATTTAAGGATCACTAATTTAAATCGTAACGAATAGTTTCAATTAATTCGTTATTGTTTTTAAATAAAACAAATTCACCGTCTTTTATATAGGATAATTTTCCGGTTTCTTCTGAAACAATTAAGCAAAGTGTATCCGTTTTTTCAGTAATTCCAATAGCTGCTCTATGTCGTAATCCAAATCGTGTTGGAAGACTTTTTTTAGAAAGTGGTAATATTATTCTAGAGGCAATTATAAAGTTTTCTTTAATAATTACGGCTCCATCATGTAGCGGACTGTTTTTATAAAAAATACTTTTTAAAATAGGTTTGTTAATTTCTATATTCATTTTATCACCTGTAGATTTTACAAAATCTAAATTATGATTTCTTTCTAAAACAATAAGAACACCTGTTTTAGTAGCGGCCATTTCTTCACAAGCCAAAACAATAGCTTCTACATCCATTGTGGTATGAATTTCCGTTTTTAAAAAAGTTAGTTGTTTTAAAAAACTACGTTTATTTGTGAAATTTGTTGAACCTATCATTAGTAAGAATTTCCGTACTTCAGGCTGAAAAACAATAAGTATTGCTATAGCACCTAAACTAATTAAAGTGCCCAATAAACCACTTAACATTTCCATTTGTAATGCTTGAGTAATTTTCCAAATAAGAACTACTAAAGCAATTCCTATTAAAATATTGATAGCAACAGTTCCTTTTAATAATTTATAAACATAATATAGTAAAACGGCTACCAATACAATATCTAAAACATCAAGAAAGGAAAAATCTAAGAAATCTAACATTAAAATTGTTTTTTGTAAAAATAGGAAAAAGATTACATAAATTAGAGTTATTCACAACCGCAATCTGGAACTTTATTTTGGTCGAAAATAAATTCTATTTTATTGGTTAGAATATTTTTATCTTCAAAATTATGAATCATTGTTTTAT
>NZ_CALAEQ010000193.1 GCF_937891065.1 uncultured Lutibacter sp.
TACTGAAATTCAAAATTTATTATAATTATAATGTAAGAGTTTGATTTCTACTAATTTTTATTAAATAAGTTTGTAACAATTATTACTAAACGATTTATTTTTACTGATAATTGTCATAAATTACAACTCTTAAAGAATCTAAATTTGTAATGTAACAAATGTAGCATCATAGGTGCTAGCTATATAACATTTGTTAAATAAAAATGAACATTAAATTAATTATTCAATTATGAAAAACTTATTAAGATTAGCAGTTGTATTATTTACAACAGCAACTTTTGCCCAAGCAGGGCACATTATGCAGGGAGTTGGAGCAGTTAATATGTCTATGGGTGGAGCTTCAACAGCACAACCATTAGATATTAGTGGAGCTTTACAATGGAATCCTGCAGCAATTTCAGTATTTGATAACAAAATATTAGATTTTAACATTGGAGCTTTCTTTTCTTCTCCAGAATTAAGTGGAAGTTTGCCAGCAGGAATGTTAGGCCCTGGTGCTCCAGCTGTTTCAGGAGTAACTCAAGATGATAGGGGTGTTTCTCCAATGCCGGCTTTAGCAATGGTTTGGGGTAAAGAAGATAGTAAGCATACATTTGGTGCATCTGCATTTGGAATTAGCGGTTTTGGAGTTACTTTTCCAGAAGAAGCTAACAATCCAATGAGTCCTACGTTTAATCCGATGGAAAATTCTAATCCAATGAATTATCCTCAACAAGCAGGAGGTTTTGGACATTTAGAATCAGATTATATGTTATTACAAGTTGGATTAGCTTGGGCATATGAAATTTCAGAAACTTTTTCAATTGGTATTCAACCAACATTTAATTATGCAGCTTTAGAATTAGCGCCAAACCCAACAGCAAGCCCAAATGCAGCAGGATACGGTATAAGTGACAAAGCTTCTGCACTAGGATTTGGAGCGCAATTTGGTGCTTTTTATCATTCACCAGGAGGAATTAAAATTGGTGCATCATACAAAACGGCACAAGCTTTTAGTGATTTAGAATTTAAAAATACTCATTTAGATAATTCAGTTACTGAAAATGCATTTAATATGGATTATCCTGCAATATTATCATTTGGTTTAGGATATTCAAAAGGAGATGTTGATTTTGCAATGGATTATAGATATGTTGATTATGAAAATACACCAGGTTTTGAAGCTAAAGGTTGGACACAAACTGGATCTGTTGCAGGTTTTGGATGGAAAAACATTAGTATACTTTCTGTTGGATTTCAATACAAAGGAATTGAAAAACTACCTTTAAGAGTTGGTTATACATACAGTACTAACCCAATTGATGATGAATTAGCTTTCTATTCATCACCAGCAACTGCAGTTATTGCAAATGCTTTTCAATTTGGTTTTAGTTACCCATTAACTGATAGTTTAATGTTAAATGGTGTGTATCATCATGGAGCTAGTGATGGTAAAACAGAGGGGCAACTTATGAACCCAATGATGGCATCTCCAACAAATCCTTATGGTAAAATTCCAGGATCAAGTGTTGGTTATGAAATGACAACAGATATGGTTATGGTTGGAGTATCATACACGTTCACAAAATAATTATTTATATTAAACATAAAAAAAACGGCAGTTTAAAATTTTTAAACTGCCGTTTTTTTTATGTCTAATTTTAAGAGAATACATAAAATTCTTGTTTATTTGCAGTCTAAAACAATTTAAATGATATTTAAAAAAGGTAGTAAACTTTTATACTTATTGGCTTTTTCATTGTTTATTTTATCAGCTTTGTATGGGCTGTTATTAAGATGGAATTTTACTTTTCCATTAGTATTTGTAAACTATAAGCACTTTTTGCAAAGTCATTCTCATGTAGCATTTTTAGGTTGGGGATATTTGGCAACTATTGGAGTGCTGCTTTCTAATTTTGTAGAGGCGTCAGCAAAACATAAAAAGATTTATAAAATAACAATTTCTATTATAGTATTAACTATAATTTTAATGTTAATTAGTTTTCCTTTAGGTGGTTATAAAGCATTTTCAATTATTGTACTTTCTATATTCGGATTGGCTAGTTATGTGCTTTCGTATGGATTTTTAAAAGATATAAAAGGGAAAAGTGTAGCTCATAAATTAATAAAATATGGTATTTATTACTATATATTATCAAGTTTAGCAACTTGGTTTTTGGCAGGTGTTTTAGTCTCACAAGGGAAAACGGATTTGTATTTTAACACGGTATATTTTTATCTACACTTTTTATACAACGGTTATTTTGTTTTTGTGCTGTTTGGGTTTTTATTCAAAATTTTTGAAAAACAAAAGATTATAATTTCTAAAAAATTACAAGAGAACTTCTTTTTATATTTAAATGTTGCTTGCATACCTGCGTATGCATTGTCCATTTTATGGAGTACTATTTCTTCTGTTTTTTATGTAGTAGGTTTTGCAGCTTCAATATTGCAACTCATTTCATTATTCTTTTTGATGAAAATTGTAAGACAAGCATTACCGCAATTAAAATGGAAATCAATTTCTAGGTTATTATTAAAATTTGGGCTGATAGCGTATTTATTAAAGATTGTAATACAAATTGCTTCAGCATTTCCTTTTATTGTTGAAAAATCATTGGCTTTAAAACCTTTTTTTATTATTGGATATTTACATTTATTTACCTTGGCTTTTATGAGTGTTTTTCTATTCTTAATTTTAGCCGAATTAAAAATAATTGAATTTAGAAATACTATTTCTAAAATTGGAATTTTCACTTTTTTATTTGGGGTTTTTGTGACTGAATTGGTTTTATTTTTACAAGGATTTTTATTTTTGAATGGTTTCAGTCCAATTGAAAATTATAATTTATTGTTATTAATTTTTAGTTTTTTTATGGTATTCGGTTTGTTGTTCATTTTTCTAAATCAGTTTAAAAAACAAGTTATAATAATTAACTAAAGGATTTCAATAACTTTTATTGCGAAACTAAATTTGGAATAGTACTTTTGGCTATTAAAGTATTCCTGTGAACAATTACTTAGAAAATCTTAACGAATCTCAAAGAGAAGCCGTCTTACATAAAGACGGTCCAATGATTATTATTGCTGGTGCTGGTTCAGGTAAAACGAGAGTTTTAACCTATAGAATAGCTAATTTAATGAATAATAATGTTGATCCATTTAACATATTATCATTAACCTTTACCAATAAAGCAGCACGAGAAATGAAAGATCGTATTGCAACAGTAGTTGGCGATTCTGAAGCAAAAAACTTGTGGATGGGTACTTTTCACTCTGTTTTTGCTCGTATTTTACGTTCTGAAGGTCATCATTTAGGTTTTCCATCTAATTTTACAATTTACGATACACAAGATGCTGTTCGATTGCTTTCTTCCATTATTAAAGAAATGCAATTAGATAAAGAAAGATATAAACCAAAACAGGTTTTAAGTCGTATTTCTTCGTTTAAAAATAGTTTAATTACTGTAAAAGCTTATTATAATAATCCGGAATTGATTGAAGCAGACAAAATGGCGAGTCGTCCAAAAATTGGTGAAATTTATAACCAATATGTAGAGCGTTGTTTTAAAGCAGGATCTATGGATTTTGATGATTTATTATTGAGAACCAACGAGTTATTAACGCGTTTTCCAGAGGTTTTATCAAAATACCAACAACGATTTAAATATATTTTGGTTGATGAGTATCAAGATACAAATCATTCTCAATATTTAATTGTTAGAGCATTAGCTGATCGGTTTCAAAATATTTGTGTTGTAGGTGATGATTCTCAAAGTATTTATTCATTTCGTGGTGCAAATATTCAAAATATTTTAAATTTTCAGCGAGATTATGATAAGGTGAATATTTTTAAACTGGAACAAAATTATCGTTCTTCAAAAAATATTGTTGAAGCAGCAAATAGTGTTATTCAAAGAAACAAAACAAAGTTAGATAAGCAGGTTTGGACAGCGAATGATGAAGGTTCAAAAATTAAAGTAATGCGCACTTATACAGAAGCAGAAGAAGGGCGTTTTATTGCAAATTCAATTTTTGATAATAAAATGAATTTGCAGCTTAAAAATTCTGAATTTGCTATTTTATATCGTACAAATGCACAATCACGTGCTATTGAAGATGCGCTTCGGAAAAAAGATATTAAATATAAAATTTTTGGAGGTTTATCGTTTTATCAGCGCAAAGAGATAAAAGATACATTAGCATATTTACGTTTGTTAATAAACCCAAATGATGAAGAAGCTTTAAAAAGGGTTATTAATTATCCAGCTAGAGGAATAGGATCAACTACAATTGATAAATTGTCCGTTGCTGCAAATCATTATAAAAAATCAATTTTCGAATTACTTTTAACGTTAAATCAGCTAGATATAAATATAAATGCTGGAACTAAAACAAAGTTGATAAACTTTGTGACAATGATGCAGCATTTTCAAATTGAGGCGCAAACTAAAAATGCATTTGAAGTTGCTGAATTTGTAATAAAACAAACGCGGATAATTAAGGATTTAGAAAGTGATGGCACACCGGAAGGTGTTAGTAAAGTTGAAAATATACAAGAATTATTAAACGGTCTTAAAGATTTTGTTGATGTTCAAAAGGAAAAAGAAGAAGAAGATTCTTTAGCTTTTTTCTTAGAAGATGTAGCTTTAGCAACCGATTTTGATAGTGAAAAGAAAGATGATACACCGCGTGTATCGTTAATGACTATTCACTTAGCAAAAGGTTTGGAATTTCCTTATGTTTATATTGTTGGTTTGGAAGAAAACTTATTTCCTTCAGCAATGAGTATGAATACTAGAAGTGAGTTAGAAGAAGAACGCCGCTTATTTTATGTAGCTTTAACAAGAGCTGAAAAACAAGCGTATTTAACATATGCTCAAACACGGTATCGTTGGGGAAAATTAGTAGATTGTGAGCCAAGTAGATTTTTAGAAGAAATTGATGAACAATTTTTAGAGTTTTTAACTGTAAAAATGCCAATTCCAAAACAACATAAATTTTTGGATGAAGATATTTTTGGAAGTGTGCCTCAAAATAAAATAAGGTTTAAAAAACCTATTCAGCGTACACCCGTTAAAAAAAATGAAATTCAAAAGATTCAATTTTCACCTCCTAAAAATTTAAAGAAAGTAACTAAATCAACAATTATAGCCACAAATTTATTTGATAGCAGCATTGTTGTAGGCAATATTGTAGAGCATACAAAGTTTGGTAAAGGAGAAGTTCTAAGTTTAGAAGGAACAGGAGCAAACCAAAAAGCAGCCATTAGATTTGGTTCAGTAGGTGTGAAAAAATTATTACTACAATTCGCAAAGCTTACAATTTTAGGTTAAAATAAGATTGTAAAACCAATATTTATATTGTAATTTGCATTTATAAAAAAGAAGAAAGATACATGGAATTTGATTTAGAATACAACGCAGAAAGAACGCATTTAATTATCCCGGAATACGGACGCCATATACAAAAATTGATAGATCACTGCATTGCTTTAGAAGATGCTGATGAACGAAATAAAATGGCAAAAGCAATTGTAGATGTTATGGGAAATTTACAACCACACTTACGAGATGTTCCTGATTTTAAACATAAATTATGGGATCAACTTTTTATTATGGCTGATTTTAAATTAGACGTTGACTCACCCTATGAAAAACTGGAAAGAGCAGCTTTGTTAGAAAAGCCAGAACGTTTAGAGTATCCTAAATATGCTTCAAGATATAGATATTACGGTAATAATATTCAGGCCATGATTAAAACGGCTTTAACTTGGGAAGAAGGTGATGCACGTGAAGCCTTATATTTTGCGATTGCCAATCATATGAAAAAGTGTTATTTGAATTGGAATAAAGATACTGTTGATGATGCTGTAATTTTTAAACATTTAGTTGAATTATCAAAAGGTGAAATTGACTTAACTAATAAAAATGAAGCCTTGTCAGAAGTAAAAGATTTATTAAAAAAGAAAACTCCAACTAAAAAAATCACTAAAACGCAAACTAATAAGCATTACAATAAACCAAGACCAAAGAAAAATTTTAAATAAATAAATTTTAATACAAAATGGCAACATTTATAATTGAAGGAGGTCATAAATTAAGTGGTGATATTACTCCTCAAGGTGCTAAAAATGAGGCTTTACAAGTTGTTTGTGCAGTATTATTAACAGCAGAAAAAGTTACTATTAGCAATATTCCAGATATTAGAGATGTTAATAAATTAATTTTTATTTTAGGGGAATTAGGTGTTAAAATTAGCAAAATTAGTACTGATACATATACTTTTCAAGCAGATGATCTAGACTTAGATTATTTAGAATCTGAAAACTTCAAAAAAGACGGAAGTTCTTTACGTGGTTCAATTATGATTGTTGGTCCACTATTAGCTCGTTTTGGAAAAGGATATATTCCTAGACCTGGTGGAGATAAAATAGGAAGGCGCAGGTTAGACACACATTTTGAAGGTTTTATAAAACTAGGAGCAACTTTTAGATATAACCATGAAGAACTATTTTATGGAGTTGAAGCTGATGAGTTAATTGGGACTAATATGCTTTTAGATGAAGCTTCAGTAACCGGAACCGCAAATATTGTAATGGCTGCAGTTATGGCGAAAGGAACTACAACAATATACAATGCTGCTTGTGAGCCTTACTTACAGCAGTTGTGTAAAATGTTGAATAGTATGGGCGCTAACATTACAGGAGTTGGTTCTAATTTGCTTAAAATTGAAGGTGTTACAAAATTAAATGGGTGCTCTCATAGAATTTTACCTGATATGATTGAAATTGGTAGTTGGATTGGTATGGCAGCTATGACAAAGTCCTCAATTACTATTAAAAATGTTAGTTGGGATGATTTAGGATTAATACCTCGTGTTTTTCAAAAAATAGGAATTAATTTAGAGCGAAGGGGTGATGATATTTTTATTCCTGAACAAGATAGTTATGAAATTCAAAATTTTATAGATGGATCAATTTTAACAATATCTGATGCACCTTGGCCAGGTTTTACACCCGATTTATTAAGTGTTATTTTAGTGGTAGCAACACAAGCAAAAGGTAGTGTTCTTATACATCAGAAGATGTTCGAAAGCCGTTTATTTTTCGTTGATAAATTAATTGATATGGGAGCCAAAGTAATACTTTGCGACCCACATAGAGCTACAGTTATTGGTATGAACCATGAATTTAGTTTAAAAGGTACTACAATGACTTCACCTGATATTAGAGCCGGAATTTCACTTTTAATTGCTGCATTATCAGCAAAAGGTACAAGTACAATTCAAAATATAGAACAAATTGATAGAGGGTATCAAAATATTGATGAGCGTTTAAGAGCTATTGGAGCAAAAATAACCCGTGTAGATTAATTTAATTAAAACATAAATTTAAAAATTCCCGCTTTTACGGGAATTTTTTTATGCTAAATACTTCCTAAATAAATTAACTTTTAAAATAATCAATTATTTAATTATTAAGGAATTCAAATTTTATAAATGTCATATTGGCATAATTTAAAAAATGGCAATACATTTGCAGGCTATTAAAATGATAAATTTTTTAAGTAAAAACAATGAGTAAAAAGAAGGATACTAAAGAAGAAAAAGATATAGAGGATAACGATATTCAACAAGAAGAAACCCAAGAAATAAGTGCTGAAGAGCAGTTAAAGAAAGAAGTTTCTCAAGAAAAAGATAAATTTTTACGTTTGTTTGCTGAGTTTGAAAATTATAAAAAGCGTACTGCAAGAGAACGTATTGAATTATTTAGAACTGCCAATGAAGATTTAATGACAGTTTTATTGCCAATATTGGATGATTTTGACAGAGGTTTAGCTGAAATTAAAAAAGTAAAAGACAAAGAGTTGTTAAAAGGAATGGAGTTAATTAAAAATAAACTTCAAAATTCATTAACTCAAAAAGGATTAAGTTTTATTAAAGTAGAACAAGGTGATGTTTTTGATGTAGAAATACATGAAGCTATTACACAAATTCCTGCGCCATCTGAAGATATGAAAGGTAAAATTATGGATGTTGTTGAGCAAGGGTATAAATTGGGCGAAAAAGTATTAAGATATCCAAAAGTTGTAATAGGACAATAATAAAAGAAAAATGAAGCAAGATTACTACGAAATATTAGGTGTTTCCAAAAATGCCACACCAGCTGAGATTAAAAAAGGTTATCGTAAAATGGCTATAAAATATCATCCCGATAAAAATCCAGATGATAAAGCTGCCGAAGATAATTTTAAGAAAGCAGCTGAAGCTTATGAAATTTTAAGTGACGAAAACAAAAAAGCGCGTTACGATCAATATGGACATGCCGCATTTGAAAATGGAGGTCATGGCGGTGGCGGTTTTGGCGGTGGTGGTATGAACATGGATGATATATTTAGCCAGTTTGGAGATATTTTCGGAGGTGGTTTTGGTGGTGGAAGCTTTGGAGGAAGAAGTTCTAGAGGAAGAGCTAGAGTTAAAGGTAGTAATTTAAGAATTAGAGTAAAGTTAACGCTTGAAGAAATTGCTAATGGAGTTGAAAAGAAAGTAAAAGTTAAAAGAAAAGTTCAAGCACCAGGAGCTACATTTAAAACTTGTACTACTTGTAATGGTCAAGGTCAAGTGATGCGCGTAACTAACACTATTTTAGGACGCATGCAATCAGCTTCAACATGTCCTACATGTCAAGGAGCTGGTGAGATTTTAGATAAACAACCTAAAGGAGCTGATAGTAGTGGACTTGAATTTAAAGAAGAAACCGTTTCTATAAAAATTCCAGCAGGAGTTACTGAAGGTGTACAATTAAAAGTGAATGGAAAAGGAAATTCAGCACCAGGAAATAACTCTATGGATGGTGATTTAATTGTAGTTATAGAAGAAATTAAGCACGAAACATTAAAACGGGAAGGGACAAACTTACATTTTGATTTATACATTAATTTATCAGAAGCAGTTTTAGGTGTTAGTACAAATATAGATACAGTTTCTGGAAAAGTCAAAATTAAAATTGAACCAGGAACACAATCGGGTAAAATATTACGATTACGAGGTAAAGGTTTGCCAAGTATAGATCACTATGGAAATGGAGATTTATTAATTCACATCAATGTTTGGACACCTCAAAATATTTCAAAAGAACAAAAAGAATTTTTTGAAAAAATGATAAAAGATGAAAATTTTGAACCAAATCCTTCAAAGTTTGATAAATCCTTTTTTGAAAAGGTAAAAGATATGTTTTCATAAAATTAACATTCTTTTTATTTTTTGTTTTTAAAAATTAAGTATATTTGATAAAATGTTGTTAGTGAAACATCTAATAACACTTTTTCTTTTTCATAGCAATTTTCCCACTCATATTAATGAGTGGGTTTTTTTTATCAATTTATTAGCGTATTTTTGCAAAAATTAAGTAGATCATCTTATCGTTCCGTTTTAACGGAGAGGAAAGTCCGGACACCAAAGAGTAGTATAGCGGATAACATCCGTCCAGCGTGAGTTGAGGACAAGTGCAACAGAAAGCAAGTACAGTTCGGCTGTAGTGAAACCAGGTAAACTCTATGCGGTGAAATGTCACGT
This sequence comes from uncultured Lutibacter sp., assembly GCF_937891065.1. GTDB lineage: Bacteria > Bacteroidota > Bacteroidia > Flavobacteriales > Flavobacteriaceae > Lutibacter. Next base: position 9,556 of record NZ_CALAEQ010000193.1, read on the forward strand.
ATATTGAAATTTTAGAGTTACTCGCTCTATTTCAAGGGGTAGGCAGCTTGAGCTATAGAG
>NZ_CALAEQ010000194.1 GCF_937891065.1 uncultured Lutibacter sp.
TACAACTATAACGATTTCGAAATTTTTAAAAATGTAATGTAAAAAAAATGTAAATCGTATAAAAATATAAAACCCTTTGAACAAATGTTCAAAGGGTTTTATTAGTACCTTTTACCAGAATCGAACCTTATCAATAAAAATGGAATAGAAACAAATTACTCAACTTGGGGTGCTTTTTTGGCTGTTGAATAATAAACTTGAATAACAATAAGGATTTAGAACAATAGGGCCAACTGCGATGTTATTTCACACTCAAATTTTGCAAGGAGTGTTTCATTCTGTTTGTAAAAAAATTATATACAATATTTAGTAAAAATAGTAATTTAACTATACCATTTGTAAGCAATGAAGTTTACTGATTTATAATTTTAAAATAAACCTCCAGCAACCTAAGTACTGCAAGTTTATCAATCTTTAAAAATTAAAATAACCTAAAACACTCATTTTCACTTGCATATATATGTTACTTTTGTTACATTAGCTTAAAATTGTGATTTTCAAAAAATATTTGAATCGTTTAACATTCGTGAAATTTACGTTTATTCAAACATCAAATTTATAACTCAAATAACAAATTAGCTGTAATTAATAAAAACGGAGTAAGCCTAAAACCGATTAAAGTTGGTACTTATAATAAAAGTATAATTATGAAACTAATCAAATTATTTTTCAGTGGAGTTTTTGCTCTATTCTTATCATTTTCTATGATAAGCTGTAAAAATGAAACCGTAAATAAACCATCAGCTGAATGTCTTGCATTAGAAAAAACTGATAAACAATTAGCTGACAACTTAAAAATGTACGAAACCGTATGGGATGATATTATCAATAAAGGAGAAATTGACAAAATAAATGATACTAATTTCGATAAAAAAATCACCCTTATAACAGAACCAGAAAATATGGTAGGAATTCAAGGTTTTAAAGATTATTACCAAAATTTTCTGACTGGATTTTCAGATATTACGTTTACAATTATTGATGTTTTTGGACAAGGAGATAAAATTGTTAAACATTGGAATTTTAAAGGAACACATTCAGGCGAATTTTTCGGAATTCCCGCTTCTGGGAAAAAAGTAGATATTGATGGGGTTACACTAGTAAAAATGAAAGATGGAAAAATTGCACAGGAACAGGATTTCATGGATAACTTGGCTTTTTATGAGCAGCTTGGGCTAATCCCAACTGAATAAGTCAAAGATTACTGTAAAGAAAAAAATCAAATATGAAAAAAAACAAAAATCACCAGTCAATGAACCATCATAAATGGATAATATTTTTATCATTTTGCTTGGTGGTATTCAGTATGAATTCATTATTTTCACAAAGCTCTGTTCTTGGCTTACGATTTAATGGGCAAAATGTTCGATCTGCTAATGCCACGGTAATGCTCCCTGGCAAAGGAGGTAGAAACCCACAAATTAATATTGGAGATAGATTGGTTTCTGGTACTCGTCTAATTATTCCCTCTAACACCATTGTTATTTTACGATCTCCAGCCGGAATACAGGAATGTTCTTCCACTAAAGGAAAAACTATGGAATATACCGTTAGTATGACTTCCAAAGGAGAAAATCATACTGTTAGAGGGGCTGGAGCTCAAGTAAAAAGTTCTGTAAACAAATCCGTTGGTTATAACTATCGTGTCAACAATGGAAGGGGAACAACGTCTGCTGCAAGAGGAACCGAATTTACGTTTACTGATATGTCTGAAGGTCAAAATGAACAAGCCTTTATTACCACTCAAGAAGGAACAATTAATATTATTGATAAGGTACCTATACAAATTTATGGTAAAAATAGTGCCACTAATAAGCGCGGTGAGCCTTTAACAAAAGCTGTTTCTCGCTTGCAATCTGCAGGAGAAGAACAATATACATCCAATGATTATCCATTAAAGTACGCTGATTATGCCCAAGCAATTTCTCAAATAGGTGCTGAAATCAATTCAATTGAAGATCCTGAAGAAAGAGCTGATAATTTATTGTGTTTAGGAGATCTTTATATGGATTTCGAACAACCCGAAAATGCTATTGATCCTTTTTACCAAGCTATGCTAATATTTGAAGATTATTATGGATATGATGATCTGGATACCATTGAAGCTCAATTATCATGGGCAGAAGCTTTAGGATATACTGGAAGGAAATCAGAAGCAATCGAATTACTTAACAATGCCAATCAATTATTGCTCGAACTTGCCGATTGGAATATTGAAGATTTAGAATATATTGAATCATTAGAATATATTGATGATGAAGATAACGAGGCATATGATGTTATATGTGAAGAACTTTCAGAAATCTATGGATTATTAGGCTGGGTTTACGAGATTGCCGGTGACCAGGCAACAAGTGATTTATATTATCTCGAGATGGAAAATGAATGTAACTAATTATAGAATAAAATGCTTACCATAAAACGTTTAGCCATTTATTTAATTACCTTTTTAATTACTTTTATTCTCGCATTGAATTTAGGGAACTGGAAAAAGTTAGACAATTATCTCGTGGGATATAGCAATAGAACTAGCGAACAGAAAGCCATTCTTAACAAGGAAATAGTTTTTATACATTTAGATCAAAATCCTCCAGGACAAAGTGGCTGCGAATCTTTCTATCTAAAAAGAAGGAATACCATCGATTTACTATATGCTATAGCAGAGCAATCCAAAATTAATAATGGCCCAAAAGGAGTTGTTTTGGATATTTGGTTTGGGAGAGATAATACCGAATTAGACAATTTGTTGGCTGCAATTAAAAACCTTAAGGAACTTAACATTCCCGTTTATGCAGCATATAATATTAACGCTTCAAATGAAAGTGTTGTTATAGATAGCGTTGACATTGATAATCTAGAAGGTGCTCACCTTACAGAAGTCTATAACATCCTCTCTAGTGGCTCAGAAGATAAACATTCAGGATCAGGACGTTATCATACCAATTTTTATCCGGAAAAAAATATGTCTTCCTATGAAAATGATTTTTACTTTTATTCAAACGTATTTAGAGATTCAACTTTAATTGAATCTCTCGCCTACAAAGTTGTTCGTGATTTGGGAGATTCTAATACCATGCTTTTAGAAGAAAAACGTAAAGGTTCAATTGTGCCATATGCTTCTATAGGTGAAATGCAATTGAGGAGTTATTTTTTCAGCCCAGATAGTATTCTATCCATCCAAAGTTTTATACCCTACAATGGAATGGATCTTTCACAAACTATTGATATGGACAAAAAGATATTGATTGTGGGAGATCCTGTAAACGATGTAATTGATTTGGGAAGTTCATCTATTCCTGGTCCTTATGTTGTTTCATGGGCTATTAGCGATTTATTGGATGAGAATATCAGACTCAAATTACCTTTGGAAAGTATCCCTGTTATTATTGGTCAAATGCTTTTTTTCGCTTTATTTGTGGCACTGGTTTATGCTCTTATATTTAAATATATAAAAATATTACAAACCAAGCCTTTTATCATTGGTATCCTTTCCTTTTTAACTATACTATTATTACTTTTTATTTATTACAAATTGATACTAACGTTTAAAGCTGTAATTCCAGTGGGACAAACTATTGCAGCTATAGGAGTTTCAGCTGCACTATGTTGGCGCTTCGCTCATAAGTTTTTAGCTACTGGAATTGCAGAAGGATCCCAGAAATACGACATTTTTATAAGCTATTCACATGGACCAAAAGCAGATTGGGTAGAGAAAAATGTTTATGAACCTTTAGCAGCATATAGAAATTTAGATGGAGACAAACTCAACATTTTTTTTGATAAGAAAAGCATAGGTATAGGAGAAAAATTCACATCTAAATATATGTGGGCTATTGTGAATTCAAAATGCATTATCCCTGTAATTACTGACGAATATTATGGGAAAAACCATTGCAGGAACGAATTAGATTTAGCCGTAAACCGTACCGTTGAAAAATTGATAAATATTAATATGCTAGTCTTTAACTACGAAGCAGTTCCTGAGCCTTATCGTACGTTTAATTATATTGAAGTAGGTAAAGATTCACATTTTATTGATATCATTACATCAAGTTTAGAAAAAGAATAAACATGATATAACCTTAAAATAAGTAATAATACTAAATTGATAAAACAAAAATAAATTGTTGGCTAACAACTGAATTACAAAACTTTACAGCAGGAATTCCAAACTCAATATTTTAACCAAATTTTGGACTATTAAATATTCAAAAAAGACAACTTAAGCTAATCTATAGTATTGCATCTAATATTATATATGATAGCATTAAAAAAGAAAACCGTAAAAGTTTATTAATAAACTAATTACGGTTTTTCTTTGTACCTCGAGCGGGAATCGAACCCGCACTCCCGAAAGAACTGGATTTTGAATCCA
>NZ_CALAEQ010000195.1 GCF_937891065.1 uncultured Lutibacter sp.
ATAAATAAATTACTAACTAAAAAAACCTTCTTATGAAAAAAATAATATTTTTTATTTTTTTTGTGTCTGCAACTGTTGGGTATTCACAAAAAAAATCAAATGATTTAAAAACAAGTGATATGAGCTTGATTGAAGTAATGGTTGCTGCTGGTATGTCAACTGGAATGTCAACATTTAGTGATAATTCTTATGCTGGTAATGGTAGTTATTTTGAGTTATCTTCAGCTTATTATTTTTCTAAAATAGGTTTAGGAATTTCACTTGGAAGTTTTTCAAACCCAACAGAAAGTAATTTATTGGATTTTGCAAATCAAGCTGCTTACCCAATTGCATTAAATTCAGAAGAATGGAAAACATCTTATTATGGAATTGGTCCAAATTTTAGAACAACTATTGGAAGTATAGAAACTACTATTTTTGGTCGTGCTGGTTTAATGTCTATTAAACCAATCTCTTTAGAAGGAAATTTCATTTCTGAAAATGCAGATGTCTCAACAACAGTTCCTGTATATAATTTTAGTACAGAAGAAACTTCAAGCGTAGGATTTTATAATGCTGGTATTAGACTTGGTTATAAATTAAATCCAAATTTAGGTCTTCACATTTCAGCAAATTACATATCTGCCTTATCTGATGGTATTATTGCACAAGATGGTCGCAAACAATTTACAGATATTGACAAAGATGGTGTAATAACAGAAATAGATATCATTAGACAAGATGGTGTACAAGTAGAATTCCAATACACGGAAAAAAACATAAAACCGCAGGTATTTAATTACGGTTTTGGATTAAGTTATAGTTTTGGAAAAAGAACTATTAAAATTGGAGGCGCTGAAAAACCTTATGCCAGAAGTACTACCAATCCATATTTTGTTTCTAATGAATTAGCAGGTGAAATGACGTCTGCAAATCCTGGCGGTGGCAGTGGAAATGGAAATAATGAAGGAATAAAAAACGTTTATGTAGGCAAAAATAGAATTTCTGTAGACCTAACGAATCCATCGAAAGAAGAAGCTAAACAAAAAGACCAACAAGTAAAATTAATAAACGTACTACCAAAAAACAACAGTAACTATAAAAGCACAAATGAAATAGGCTCATTCAATTGGAAATTAATTGGAACTAAAATTCCAAAACCTAACTATATAATTGAAGTAACTAAATTAAATAATGCGAAACAACCTCAAAGATCTTACGCTAACCAAACTTTAAAAAATAAAATAGATGCAAATTCTATTTTTAAAGATGATAAATTAAGTGATGGTAATTATAGCTGGAAAGTTACCGAAACAACAACGGGAGTTTCATCAAATCCAAGTTATTTTACAATGACTCAATGCGAAATTGATTTCACCATTGCAAATGAAGAGATTGAATGTTTAGGCTATGAACAGGAAAATAGAAAGTTTAAAATTTGTTTTAATGTAACTTATGCAAGTACTTCAGGCGATTTAACATTTGTAAATCCAGGTACTGGCTTATCAGTTTATGACCAAACATATGCATCATTATCATATACTTTGGTAAGCCCAAATCCAACATTAGTTACACAAATTGGCGCAACTACATCTACAGTTAGTTATTGTTTTGAAGTAACGGTATCAGCAAGTGTAACCTCTATAGGTTTTGGGTTACAAGGTGACGATTTAGACCCAAGTCCAATAACTTGTCAACCAGGTGTTAGTCAACTTTTTGATGAATTACCAAGCTGTTTATGTGATGATTGTGAAGATATTGAAGTTTCTTTTGATGATTTTAATATTTCATTAAATGGAGGAACTGGAAATCAATTCAACTTTAACGGAAACATCAATATAAATGTTCCAATTTACGGAATGGAATTTCAAATACAATCGTACACTTATTCTGCTGCTCCATCGGCTTGTTCAGAAGGTGTTAGTAGTGTTGAAGAATCTGGTATGATTTTAATGCCAGGAACAAGCATTAATGGTTCAACATCCTTACAGTTATTCAATGAAACTGCTTCAGGAAGTGCAAGTTCAAATGATAATGCTACAAAAGATATAAAATATACGAGCAATTCACCATTAACAGGCCCAATTCCAGTCAATTTAACCATTGGCTTGCCAGGCCCAATATCAGGTCTCGATCCAAGTTGTTGTATAATTGATTATACGGTATGCATTAAGGTAAAAGTATTTTACGAAGAAGGTAATTGTAAATCGTGTGTATTTACGCAATGCTTTAATTTTAATAACCAATAAAAATTACTATCATGAAAAATATAATATATACATTCAAAACATATATGTTGCTAGTAATTTTTATGGCAACTTCAATAGGATATTCACAAATAGCTGTAAATACAACACCAAATACAGCTACTTGTAGTTTGAGCGGAAACACTGTTACTGCATCAGTACCAACTGAAGCTTTAACAGGTGATAATATTGCATTAAACATTACCTTACCTGGAAGTTATGATGCTGGTTGTGTTAAAACAGTTACCATCACTAAATCTTCAAATTTAGTATTTCAAAGTTCAGGAGCAATTCCCTTTGCTGATATGGGTGGTGGAACGTACCAAAATACAGCTCCGCCAGTATTAGCAGGTAATGACGGACAAAACTTTAATGTGTTTTTTAAATTTCCTAATTATACAACTTGCAATGGTGCTGTTGGAACATTTGATGTTACCGTATCATTAGATTGTGCTGGTGTAATAACTACCTGTACAACTTCAGTAAATGTTATCGCAAGAGCCGATAATTATTGGTCAATAACAAAAGAATTTGTGACCGGTGATTTAACTTGTGGAGTTTCTAAATGGAAAATTAAATTGACACATAACAATCCGAATGGTGCTGGCTTAGGTACTTATAAAATTGCTGGGACAATTAATGAAAGTGCATCGGTAACTGTACCTATTGTAAGTGGAGCTTCTTTTCCAATAAACCAAAATGGGTATTCTAACGGAACTTGGAATAAGTATGTTTATTTACAAAATTGTTCACCTGATGGAAGCGTTTTAACAAATATTGCCGATTATAATTTTACTTTAGGCGATGGTTGTGATACAATGATTGGTTCAGTAACTGCAACTTCACCTCCACTGGCAAGTCCAAATGCATCTATTTCTTTTACAAAATGGGTTTCAAATAGTTATAATACCAACTTAACACCTGGCTGTGATGCACGTTATTATATAACCGTTTGTAACAATGGAAATGTGCCTTGGACAGATTTAGTAATAACTGACAATCTAAATATCCCGGGAATCACTATTACCAATATTTCTTTACCTGGAGGTTGGACATCAAGTCCAATTGTACCTCCATATCCACCAACTACATATACATTTTCTGCAGCTCCTGGCTTTGTATTAAACCCAAGTGATTGCCAAACAATTTATATAGATTTTCAAATTGACGGTGGTGCAACCATTGGTAGTACCATTTCAAATACTGCTTATTTAAGTTATGTAGCTTCGGGTTCAGGTGGAAGTCCTGGAGGACCGCCAGTTGATCCTTGCCCTGGAATTAGTTGCCCAACTTTAGATACAACTGTTCAAAATACAGATTCTACAGTAGATTTTGTTGTTGAAGAACCTAAAGCAATTCCATCTATCAAAAAATGTATTTTAGATCCACCAAACCCTTTAATTCCACCTATTTATCAAATTGGAAATAACATTAAATATAGTATTATGGTTGGGAATTCAGGATCAGGAGATTTAACCACAACTATTACTGATGCGTTAGGATCTCCTCAAAATTTAGAAATAAACCCTGGTTCTATATCTTATGATTATTATTCTGATCAAAATGCAGCTTACAAAAATAGTTGCAGCCCTCCTTTTGGCACTTCAATACCACCACCGTTTTCAGTAGTGGCAAATACCGTTGATTTACAAAATCCAACTTGGGCTATTACAAATATGCCTGGAATTTGCGATTGGAATCGGTCAAACTTTTTAATTATTACTTTTGAAACTGAAATATTACCACAACTCTCAGGTTCAAAAACAAATACCGCTATGGTTCCTCATGGAGCTGGTACTTTAAGTAGTTTAGTAAATTACAGTATTGATCAAGTTGGAATATTAGCAATTCATAAAGAAGCCGATGCTGAAATTGTTGAAAGCGGACAATCATTCAATTATACTATTACAGTTTCTAATAACGGAAGTGTACCACTAGATAACATTGTTATTACAGATATGCTACCTGATTGTGTTTCTATAAATGGTCAGATTAGAATTGAAGACGACCTTGCGAATCCAATTACAAATAGTTCTTCTGGAAATGTAATTATTACTGTTGATCCTTCAACACAACTTCTTCCAGGGGATAATTTTATAATTACCATTCCAGTAGTTAAATCTGGTGGTGGGAATTGTTGTAACGAAAGTGTTTCTGTTACTGCTGAAATGACAACTACTGATGTTGAGTTAGATGCAAACTTCGGAAGTGAAGAAGCTCCTGCAGCTTGTGTAAGTGGAACAGAATGTTGTGATATTGAAGATTTTGATGCTTCAATTCAGGAACATAACGGAAGTTTTAATGTTACCATTAACGGTGGAAGTATTCCAATACAAGAAGTAGAAATTTCTATGATTGATTATCACGTTGAATACTCAAATGAAGATTGTAAACCTGATGATATGGGTAATTTTGGAACTCTATCTACTTCTAACACAACATTAGTTAATTTAATTTTAAATGCGAGTGATAATAACACAAGTAGCCTTACTTGGTTACCTGGATCACCGGGAATTTTAAACAGTAATGTTAACTTAAACATTGTTGATCCACTAACATTAAATTTAGATTGTTGTGATGTTACCTTCTCTTTCTGTTTAAAAGTTAGAGTGAAAGATGTGAATTGTAATGTTTGTGAAAAAATAATATGTTACTCATCAAATACAGAACCTGAACCATGTGAAATAGTCATTAAAGATATTGGTCAAGACAAAAAGTATTGTCCAGGAGATAGTATTACTTTAAATTGGAGTGGATCTCCTTCTCCTGGATTTGTAAATGTTTCATTGTTTGATAATACAAACAATGTTGTTTATCAAGTTTTAGCAACGGGAATTCCTAATACAGGAGTATTTACGTATACAATTCCAGCAGGTATTCCTTGTGATCCACCAAGAACATGGTCCTTAATTGTTGAAGATTCCGAAAGCTTGTGTATAGGAAGAAGTAATACCTTTACCATTGAATGCTGCCATCAAACAGATTGCGGATGTGGAGAATGGCTCACAAATTATGTAACTGTAAAAGGTTATATAAAACAAATTCCACAAGACCCTACATTAGACATAAAAATCAAAGCTAATTTAGCTACGAATGTCAATTGTGGAACCAAAATTACATTAAAGCCATTTATGTATTATTCATTTACAGCACCTAATTACGTTTGTAATCCTGAAAACTGTAATCTAAGCTATAAGTGGGAGGTTATTGATACTCACAACAATATCATTCAAGCTGGAGTTGGCAAAACTTTTAATTACAATTTTAGTAGTTATGGAAATTACAAAATAGTATTTACCCCTATTTGTGGCGGAAAACAATGTGAACCTTGTACTATTTATGCGAAAATTGATAAATTAATTTTACAAAACCCGAATAATTTACCTCATGATATTCCTATTGGGCTACCAACTAATGGAGATGTATATAACCCTTGTACAGGTAAAACTTGGATGAATAAAAACTTAGGTGCAACACGTGTAGCAACAAGTCGTAATGATGCATTAGCCTATGGAGATTTATATCAATGGGGACGCTTGACAGATGGACATGAAAAAAGAACGAGTAGTACTACTTCTACTATGAGCAATTCTGACGTTCCTGGGAATGGAGATTTTATTGTCAATACTTTAATGTCTAATTTAGCAGGAGACTGGCGCAAACCAAAGAACGACAATTTATGGCAAGGTGTAACTGGCACTAACAATCCTTGCCCAAGTGGTTATAGAATCCCTACACAGAGCGAATTAGAGGCTGAGCGATTATGCTGGAAATCTAACGGTGCCGACGGTGCCTTTAATTCGCCTTTAAAATGGACCATTGCAGGTTTTCGACATTGGAATCAAATTAGTGGAAACATTTATGGAACTGGAGCAATTGGAAAATATTGGACGAGTCAAACAAATGGATACAAATCGCAATTCCTCACAATCTTTGTAGGAAATGCCTTTATAACAAATGGCCTAGAACGTGCATCAGGTGCTTCTGTAAGGTGTATTAAAAACTAATAAAATTTTAAAATATTTATTTAAAAAGAGTCGAGAAAAATCTCGACTCTTTTTTTGTTTTAACTTAAATTAGCCCACTTATATATAACATATGAATTTCCAAATAACCTTTCATACAAAATGGTCAGATTTTGACCCAAACCGTCATATGCGTCACACGGCTTATAATGATTATGCAGCTGAAGTAAGAGTGCGCTTTTTTCAAGAACACGGACTTTCAATAAACGAATTTGCAAAACTAAATATTGGTCCAATTTTATTTAAAGAAGAAACGTCGTTTTATAAAGAAATTCATATTGGTGAAGATATTACCGTAAAAATGGAACTAGAAGGTATTTCAAAAGGTATTGAACGTTGGCGGTTTAATCATCAAATATTCAATGAAGATGGAAAATTAGCTGCAGAAATTAAAGTGTATGGTGCTTGGATAGATTTAATAAAACGAAAATTAACTTCACCTCCACCAAAGTTTGTTTCAATTTTCGAAGATCTTCCTAAAACAAGTAATTTCACAGAAATCCCTCTCAAAAGTGAAAAATAGAAAACCTATTTATATCATAATTACATTAGTTTTCGCTATTGGATTTTATATTTACGATAATTATCTTGTTGAAAATAAAGCGCCCAAAATAGAAGTTTCAGAGAAATCAAACCAAGAAAGTTCAACTGTTGATTTAACTCCTACATCCACCACAAACCAACTGGTTAAACATAAATATTATTCGCTTTCTTACCATGAAAAATACGAACAAGCAGAATGGGTTGCTTACGAATTAAAGAAAGAACAAATTACAAGCCAAAATTTTAAGCGTCCTTATTTTATTTTTGATTCGAAAGTAACTACAAAAAGTGCTCATTATAAAAATTACTCAAACTCTGGTTATGATAAAGGTCACTTATGCCCTGCTGCCGATATGAAATTTTCAGAAGACGCTTTTAATGAAACTTTTTTAACTTCGAACATTTCTCCTCAAAATCACGATTTCAATAGTGGAATTTGGAATAGATTAGAGCAAAAAACACGTTATTGGGCTCAAAGATATGATAAATTATATATAATAACTGGTGGTGTATTAACTAACAATTTAAAAACAATTGGTAGTGAAAAAGTGGCTGTACCCAATTATTTTTATAAAATTATTTTAGACAATTCTGAGCCTGAAATTAAAGCAATTGCTTTTTTAATACCACATGAAGAATCGGAAAAAGGATTGTATCAATTTGTTGTAAGCATTGATGAAATTGAAAGATTAACGGGAATTGATTTTTTCCCAGCCTTACCAAATGAGCTAGAAAATAAACTTGAACAATCTAGCAGTTATTCAAACTGGAGTTTGAGATAAATTAAAATTTAGGGTAACAAAATTCAGACCTTGTTGATATAGTTATAAAGAAACAAATTTTTACAAACTATAAAACAACTATTATGAAAACTAAATTATTTTTAATCGCAACATTACTTATTTCAACAATTACATTTTCTCAAACTTCAAAAAAGGGGTACGATTATTACCAAGCTTCAAGCGACACTAAAATGAATAAAGCTGAACTTGTTGATTCTATAGCCAAAGATGCAGGAAATTCAAAAACCTCACGTGTAGGAAGAAATCCTCAAACAGGGGCTACAATTAAAGCCAAACCGCGACATAACTGGGTGAATAGCAATAGCAGATCAAGAGTTTCAAATCAAAAAATTGAACAAACAACTAATTATAAAACTAGGCAACGACCAATTGACGGAAAAAATAAATTTGGACAATCAGATGATTTAATTCTTAGAAAAAGACCGGGTAGATCTCAAGGTGATCCAGTTCCTGGAATTGGTATTACCACAGAACAAGGTAAAGTTGGAACTCAAGGGAAACAAATTAAAATAAAACCAAAAAGTACCAACGCTACAGATTATAATAGCTCTAGAAGCAATAGAACAACAAATAATTAATTAATAAAAAAAGCCTTCTAATGAAGGCTTTTTTTACTATCCTCCAATAGTTGCTATTATGCCATAATCTTTAAATATTGAGATTACTTTTTGAATCTCATCTTCAGAAGGTGTTTCAAATTCGATAAAACTTGCTTCCCCTAACTTTTTATGTTTATTTTCAGCAATATTATGGTACGGCAATAAATTAATTAAATTTCTATTTCCTTCTAATGAATTAATAAATTTTGCTGTTACTATTATATTCTTTTCTGAAGTATTTACATTTTTAATTAAAGGAATTCTAAAAATAATTTCACAATTTGTTTTAGCCAATTCAACAATATTTGAAATAATTTTTTCATTTGTAACGCCTGTGAATTCATTATGTCTTTTAGAATCCATTACTTTTAAATCAATCAAAAAAAGCTCGGTGTGTTTAGCAACTTCCAATAATATATCTTGTTTTGCAAATGCTGTAGTATCAACAACTCTATGATACATTCTTTTTCCACATTCTTTTAGGGCTTCTAATAAATATGCTGAATGCATTAAAGGTTCTCCCCCAGAAAATGTAACACCTCCACCCGACTGATCGAAAAAAATAGCTTCATTATCTAGCTGTTTCATTAATTCTGAAATTGAAATTGTTGAACCTAACATTTCAAAGGCTTTAGTTGGACAAACCTCAGCACATTTTCCGCACAAATTGCATAAATCATAATTTGTTTTAATTCCTTCTGCAGTTAACTCTAATGCATTATTAGGACAGTTATCAATACATTTTACAGCTCCAATGCACTTTTTAACATTGTACATTTTCTGCACTTTTGGCGACATACTTTCGGGATTATGACACCATTTACAAGATAAATTACAACCTTTTAAAAAAACGGTCATCCGTATTCCGGGGCCATCATTTATGGCATATTTTTTTATGTCAAAAATTAAACCTGTGCTCATTTAAAACGACTCGTTTTCAGTTCTATCAATAACTTCCTGTTGTAAATCGGCATTCATATCATTAAAATAATCACTATAACCTGCCATTCTTACCAACAAATCTTTATAATCTTCAGGGTTTTCTTGTGCTGCGTACAATGTGGCTGTATCCACAATATTAAACTGAATATGATGTCCTCCCAAAGAAAAATAGGATCTAATTAAATTAGTCAACTTTATAAGGTCTTCATCTCGTTTTAATAAACTTGGTAAAAAACGTTGATTCAACAAAGTACCACCAGATTTTACATGATCAATTTTAGTTAATGATTTTATAACTGCTGAAGGGCCATTTGTATCTGCTCCATGTGAAGGTGATGTTCCATCTGAAATTGATTTTTGAGCAAATCTCCCGTTAGGTGTTGCTCCCATAATTTTTCCGAAGTACACATGGCAAGTAGTGGACAACATATTTAAATGAAATGTTTCACCTTTTGTATTTGGTTTTCCATCTATTGCTTCAAACAAATCATTGTAAACTTGCAATGCAATATCATCCGCAAAATTATCGTCATTTCCATAAAAAGGAGTTTTGTTAAGTATTGTTTGACGTAAAATTTCTTCACCTTCAAAATTCTTTGAAACTGCATTTAAAACTGTATCCATTGAATAGGTTTTATCCTCAAAAACGTGTTTCTTTAGGGCTGACAAACTATCTGTAACTGTTCCTAAACCTGTGCATTGAATATAATTGGTATTATATCTTGGGCCGCCATTATAATAATCTTTTCCTTTCGTTATGCAATCTTCTATAACTACCGATAAAAAGGTTGCAGGACTATATTTTGCAAACATTCTATCTATATAATTACTCACTAAAATTTTCTGATTTACAATGTAATTCAACTGTTTTAAAAAGGCATTGTACAGTTCATCATAACTTTTAAAATCTCTTGGATTTCCAGTTTCAATACTTACTTGTTTTCCCGTAACTGGATTAATTCCATTATTTAACGTGATTTCAATAATTTTTGGAACATTTAAATAACCTGTTAAAATATAAGCTTCTTTTCCAAAAGCACCAACTTCAATACAACCACTACAACCACCTTCACGTGCATCTTCTAAGGTTTTTCCTTGGCGTAACATTTCAGGAATGTAAATATCTGGATTGAAAATAGAAGGATATCCATGACCTTGACGAATCACTTTACAAGCCTCTTTTAAAAATCTGTCAGGTGTTTTTGAACTTACATGAACAGAATTTCCTGGTTGAAGAACATGTAATTCTTCAACAATTTCTAACATAATATAAGAGACTTCACTTGCACCATCTGCTCCATTTTTTTTAACTCCTCCAATATTAATATTTGTAAAATCGTTATAAGTTCCGCTTTCTTTAGCTGTAATCCCAACTTTTGGTGGCGCTGGATGATTATTTACTTTAATCCAAAAACAGCTTAACAACTCTTTTGCTCCATTACGAGTTAACGTTCCTGCTGCTATTTCCTTTTCATAAAAAGGAGTTAAATGCTGATCAAAATGACCTGGATTCATTGCATCCCAGCCATTTAATTCTGTAATAGTTCCTAAATGTACAAACCAATACATTTGTATGGCTTCGTAAAATGTTCTTGGTGCATTTGCAGGAACCCATTTACAAACTTCAGCTATTTTTTGAAGTTCTTTTTTTCGTTGTACATTAGTTTCAGTTTTAGCTTGTTCTTCAGCCAATTTTGCATGGCGTTCAGCAAAAACAATTGCAGCATCACAAGAAATGGCCATTCCTTCTAATTGCTCTTTTCGATCAGTAGCTTCTGGGTCGTTTAAAAAATCTAGTTTAGCTATTTCGCCTTGAATTTGCTTTTTAAAATCAAGCATTCCTTTTTCATAAATCTGCCCATCCAATGCTGTATGTCCTGGTGCCCGCTGCTCCATAAACTCTGTAAACAAACCTGCTTCATAAAGATTACTCCATTCTTTTGGAACATGACTAAAAATACGTTCTCGCATAGTTTTACCACTCCAATAAGGGATAATTTCACGTTCATACGTGTCAATATCCTCTTGTGAAATGGTATAACGCTGCATTTCACGTGTATTTAACACCTTAAAATCTTCTACGCTATGACAGGTTAATTCAGGAAATGTTGGAACAGCCTTTGGTTTTGGTCCACGCTCACCAACAATTAATTCTCCTTCACCAAGATAAATTGTTTTTTGCTTACATATTTCCAAAAAATTAATTGCTCTTAAAACAGGCATCGCATATTTCCCGTAATTCTGTTTGTAAAACGTTGTTTGAATTAGGGCTCTTTCAATAGACAATGAAGGTTCTGATTCAAAACTCAATTTTCTAAGTTTTTGAATTCTTTCATTCATTCCTGGACCTATCTTATTTTTTAAAGATGAATAGAAATTACCTTCTGATAATGCTGATCTTTCTGGCTGGATGTTTTTATGCACTGTTTTCATAATTTTAAATACTAAGTAAACTTCAGGTTGATACTTCTGAAAAAAGATAAATTAATAAATTGTTGAGAAAATATTATGAAAGCGAAGAATAGAACATCAAACATTCAAACAATTGTCTGTATGTTTTTGTTAGTGTAGTTATGTGCTGTTTTTTAAACATCTAATAAAAGATTAATATATCCCAAATTTAAGAAAAAAGAATTAATATTTCAATTCATTTTTAACTTATAGCAATATTATAAATTCCTAAAATAAAAGTATTATTTTTCTAAACTACCCGAAAACATAGAAAACTCAATGGAGCCTCTATGTTGAAAAATATTTCTTTATCGCATAAAACAATCCATTTATAATTAAACTCAAGTAATTCATTCAAAATAAATTGTATTTAACAATTATTAATTAGAAAAAAAAAGTACATTGCTATATGTTTTTTAAAAAAACAGATTAAACACTAAGCAACTCACCAAATAAGTTTCCAAATGAAAGAGAAACCAACTTATGATGAGCTACTGAAAAAGGTTAAATACTATGAAGATAACAATTTAATTACAGATGTTAACTCTGCAACTAATATTGATATTCATATAAAACATTTAGAGCGCGTTAATAATATTATTGATGGAAGCCAGTCTATAATTTACTTAACAAACATTGAAACCTACACCCTTAAATATATTTCCAATAATATTGAAACCCTTTCAGGTTATTCAGCTAAAGATTTTTTAAGCAATAAAATTACTTTGGCTAAATTAATTCATCCAAATGATTTAGATACTCACAAGTTAGAATTGGCTAAGAATAGAAAAAACAATTCGTTTGCATATAATCCTTACAGAATTGTGTGTAAATCTGGTGAAGTAAAATGGATTGAAGATACAGTAAACATCTTAAGAGATAAAAACGGGGAAGCCGTATATTATGAAGGAATTATTACAGATATTACTAGGCATAAAAACACGAATGATAAACTTACCCAATTAACAGATATCATTGAAAGAAGTGAATTAGCTGTTATAAAATGGACACCTAAAGAAAAAAACCTCGTTAATTTTACAACAAATAATATCTCTAAAATTTTTGGATATACTCAAAAAGAATTTCTATCTGGTAAAATTAATTACTTAAACATAATACATCCAGAAGATATTGGTAGTGTTAAAAAAGAAATGGCTAAAAACAATGAAAAAAGGCTAAACATATATATACACAAACCTTATCGCGTTATCACAAAATTTGGTGAAGTAAAATGGATAAAAGATGAAACAACTATTGTTAGAGATAAAAACGGTGAAATTATACATGGTGAAGCCATCTTTTCTGATATTACCAAAACCTATCAAATTGAACAAACAATACTGAGGCAAAACCAAGATTACGAAATCTTAAATGCAGAATTAAAGGTAAAAGAGCAAAATTACAGATTATTGTTTGAAGAAAACCCAATGTCACTTTTAGAAGATGATTTTACTGCAACTCACGAAATATTTTCTAAATTAAAAGCTTCTGGCATAAAAAATATTGAGAAATATTTTAAAGAAAACTCAAAAATATTAAATGAGTGTTTTTCAAATTTAAGTATCATAAATGTAAATAATGCCTGTATTGATTTATTTAAAGCTAAAAATAAAGAACACTTATTAACCAATATTAATAAAATTTTAGGTAGCTATACCTTGCTAAATTATAAAAATATATTAATCGATATTTATAATAATAAATCAGAAATTTTTAGGCAGGCTACTTTTAAAAACCTACAAGAAGAAGATATTATTGCAAATTTAAGAATTAATATATATAAAAATCAACTTGAAGTAAAAGCAGTTATTTCTATTGATAACATTACCCAAAAAATAAAAGCTGAAAAAGAAAATAAAAAACTCTTAAAAGCAGTAGAACAAAGCGCAAATAGCATTATAATTACAAATATACAAGGAGATATAGAATATGTAAATCCAAAATTCACTCAAATTACAGGTTATACAAGTAAAGAAGTTTTAGGGAAAAATCCAAAAATTTTAAATTCAGGGCTGCAATCTAAAGAATATTATACAAACCTTTGGGAAACTATTTCATCTGGAAAAGTATGGAGTGGAGAATTTCAGAATAAAGACAAAAATGGAAAATTATTTTGGGAACAAACAACTATAACTCCAATAAAAAATGAGAATGGACAACTAATTAATTTTTTAGCAATTAAAGAAAATATTACAGCACTTAAAGAGAATCAAAAATTGTTAAAAAAACAAAATAAAGAATTAAATATAGTTAGCTCAGAGTTATCAGAAAAAAACAGACTGCTTTTAGAAAGTAAAAATAGGTATAGTAATCTGTTTGAAAAAAGCCCTGTTTCAATTTGGGAAGAAGATTTTTCAGATGTTATTTATCTTTTAGAAGAAATTAAAAAGAAAGGTCACGATATAAAACTTTACATAAATGAACATCCTGATTTTGTAAATGAATGTATTTCAAAAATTAAAGTATTAAATGTAAATAACATTACATTAAAATTATTAGGCGCTAAATCTAAAGAAGAATTGATTAAACGTCTGAATAAAAATTTTAATGAATCATCTTTTGAAACTTTTAAAGAAGAGCTCGTATCTATAGCATCAAACAATAAAGAATTTGTTAGAGAAACAGAATTTATTCATGGAGACGGTAGCATTGTTTTTGTAATTATAAAATCTATATTATTAGAAGATAATAAAACGATACTTGTCTCAATGGTTAATATTTCTGACATTAAAAATGTAGAGAAAAAATTAAAAAAGCAAAATAAAGCACTTATAAAAGCCAAAGAAAAAGCAGAAGAAAGCGACCAATTAAAAACAGAGTTCTTAAACAACATGTCTCATGAAATTAGAACACCGTTAAATGGTATTCTAGGCTTTACACAAATATTGTGTGATTCAGACACTACGGAAGACAAAAGAAAATATTTTGGAAATATTATTAAAAATAGCGGAAATCAATTAATGCATGTTATTGATGATATTTTAGAAATTTCAAGGCTAGGAACAAAACAAGTAACAGCAAACAATAAGGAAGTATGTTTAAACACCATGTTGCTTCAATTATTTTCAGTTTTTGAAATAAGAGCAAAAGAAAACAAAATACCTTTATATTTAAAAAATGGACTTTTAGAGGGAGAAAGCACCATTAAAACTGATGAATTAAAACTATTTAAAATACTAAGCAATCTATTAGAAAACGCCTTTAAATTCACTAATGAAGGTTATATTGAATTTGGTTATATTTTAAATAATAGTAAACCTGAACAACTAGAAATTTACGTAAAAGATACAGGAGTTGGAATAAACAAAATCAACCAAAAAACAATTTTTGATCGTTTTTCACAAGAAGAAAAAGAGCTTTCTGAAAAATTTGGTGGTTTAGGCTTAGGTTTATCCATTGCAAAAGAAAATTCTGAATTATTAGGCGGAACCATCACCTTAGAATCTAAAAAA
The DNA here is from genome assembly GCF_937891065.1 of uncultured Lutibacter sp. Classification (GTDB taxonomy): domain Bacteria; phylum Bacteroidota; class Bacteroidia; order Flavobacteriales; family Flavobacteriaceae; genus Lutibacter. The sequence goes on from NZ_CALAEQ010000195.1 coordinate 15,041, forward strand.
GGAAAAGGAGCTACTTTTACTGTTGTTATTCCATACACACCTACAAATCCAATTTTTAAAATTTCTAAAGAAAAAATAACACTTGAAACTAATGAGACTAAACCAACAATACTTATTGCTGAAGATGAAGAAGTGAATTATTTATTTTTAGAAACTTTATTACGTGACTCTATAAAATTAGATTGCACCATTTTACATGCTAAAAATGGAATAGAAGCAGTAGAAATATGTAGAAATAATTCAGGTATTAACCTTGTTTTAATGGATATTAAAATGCCTCATATGAATGGTTTTGAAGCAACAAAACTCATTAAAGAAATGAACCCAGATTTACCCATAATAGCTCAAACCGCATATACAACATCAAGTGACATTAATAAATCTATAGAGGTTGGTTGCAATGATTTTATTTCAAAACCAATAAGTAAAAAAACCCTAAATGATATATTAATTAAACACTTAACAAGTAAATCAGCATAACTTTATCAAAATACTTTGTAAAAATTTAAAAGGTTACTGCGTTAAAGTTTAGTTAATGCAATAATCTTTTATACGTATTGCCTCAAATATTTTTATTTTTATATCTTTAAATTTTCACAGGATAATTTTCTTAATAAATCACTAAATGAAACAAATTAAAAACAATATTTTACTAGTATTTATAGTAACTTTTTCTACAGTACTTTTTTCTCAACAAAGAGGAAATAACCGAAATTCTTCTCAACAACAAGGGCAAAGTTCACAAATGGCACAAGCTAAAGTGAACCCTCAAAATATGGCAAGAATTATTATGTATGATTATGAAGCAGTTATTAAAAAATTGAAAATAAAAAAAGAACCTAAAAAATCAATGGTTATACAAGCCATTAACAAGCATAATAATAAAATAAATGAAATTAAAACATTTAATTTTGAAACATTTGATGATGTTAGTACGTATTTAACTAAAAAAAGAAATGAAGCTACGCTAAATCGTGATTTTAGTACCATAAAAGAATCTCAAATACAGGCAAATGGAATGTTAGCGCCTATTCGTGAAAAAGTACTACTACAAAAAAACACTTTAAATACTATTTTTGAAAAAGAACTTTCTGAAAAACAATATAAAACTTGGCTTAAATACCAAGAATCAGAATTGAAAAAATTAAATCCTAAAGCTCCTCAAACTCAGCAAATTCAAAGTCGCCAACAATCTCAGCGAGGCAGCAGACAACAACAAGGAATGAGTAGAGGTGGTTATTAAACTTAAATAAAACCATACCTTAAATAAAAAAAGCTTCTCAAAATGAGAAGCTTTTTTTTCGTGCGGGCGGGGAGACTCGAACTCCCACACCTTGCGGCACCAGATCCTAAGTCTGGCGTGTCTACCAATTCCACCACGCCCGCTTAGTTAATTGTGGGTGCAAATATACACAATAGTTTAAAATTGCAAAGTAGTTAGTGAATATTTTTTTTATCAATTTTAAACCAAATAAAATTTCGTATTTTTGAGTAAACAAATTATACTTAAATGGAAAATATTAAATCATATGTAAGTCAACATAAAGACCGATTTATCAATGAACTTATCGAACTACTAAAAATCCCTTCAATCAGTGCAGATTCAGCCTATAGCCAAGATGTTTTAAACACTGCTGACGCTGTAAAAAACGCACTTAAAAAGGCAGGTTGTGATACTGTAGAAATATGTGAAACTCCTGGATATCCAATAGTTTACGGTGAAAAAATAATTGACAAAAATTTACCTACAGTGCTGGTATATGGTCACTATGATGTTCAACCGGCAGATCCTATTGAATTATGGGATTCGCCACCTTTCGAACCAGTTATCAAAAAAACAGAAAAACATCCTGATGGGGCAATTTTTGCGCGTGGTGCTTGTGATGATAAAGGTCAAATGTATATGCATGTAAAAGCATTAGAATATATGACTGTAAATGGAAAATTGCCTTGCAATGTGAAATTTATGATTGAAGGTGAAGAAGAAATTGGATCATCTAGTTTGGCTTGGTTTGTAGAACGCAACCAAGAAAAATTAAGTAATGATGTTATTTTAATTTCCGATACTGGAATGATTTCTAATTTGCAGCCTTCAATAACTACAGGATTACGTGGTTTAAGTTATGTTGAAGTTGAAATTACTGGCCCAAATAGAGATTTACATTCAGGTTTATATGGAGGTGCAGTTGCAAACCCAATAAATATTTTAGCAAAAATGATTGCTTCCTTACACGATTCTAACAACCATATTACAATTCCTGGTTTTTATGACCATGTTGAAGAATTATCTTTAGATGAAAGAGCCGAAATGGCAAAAGCACCATTTTCATTAGATGCCTACAAAAAAGCATTAAATATTGATGATGTGTATGGAGAAACTGGTTATACTACGAACGAAAGAAATTCTATTCGCCCAACCTTAGATGTCAACGGAATTTGGGGTGGATATACAGGTGAAGGTGCAAAAACAGTGATCGCAAGTAAAGCTTATGCCAAAATATCTATGCGATTAGTTCCAAATCAAGATAATTTAAATATTACTGAATTATTCACAAAACACTTTGAGAGTATTGCACCAAAATCGGTAACAGTAAAAGTAACACCTCATCATGGAGGGCAAGGTTATGTTACTCCAACAGATAATATTGGTTATAAGGCAGCAAATAGAGCATATACTGAAAGTTTTGGAGTCCCAGCTATTCCACAACGTTCAGGTGGTAGTATTCCTATTGTGGCGCTATTTGAAAAAGAATTAAAAAGTAAAATTATTTTAATGGGATTTGGTTTAGATAGTGATGCAATTCACTCACCAAACGAACATTTTGGTATTTTTAATTACTTAAAAGGTATTGAAACCATTCCTTTATTTTACAAATATTTTTTAGAAATGAGTAAGTAATTTTTAATCTCGGGTTCATTCGAGAAATCACATTTATTATAAAACTAAAAAAGCCTGTAATTTTAAAATTACAGGCTTTTAACTTTCTATTTTAAACCTTATAATTTCTTCACGTAATCTGTAATAATTACTATTTGAGTTGGTCCTACTTTACCTTCAATATATTTTTCGTTTTCACGATCAAGAGAAATTCTTCTCACAGCCGTTCCTTGCTTCGCAATCAAACTAGAACCTTTTACTTTCAAATCTTTTATTAACACAACCGAATCTCCTGCTTCTAAAATAACACCATTTACATCTCTATGAATTACTTTATGCTCCTCTTCAACACCTTCACCTGTCGCTTTCGCCCATTTTAAATTCTCCTCATCTAAATACAGCATATCCAACAAATCTTGAGGCCAACCTTCTGCACGTAAACGTGTTAACATCCTCCAAGCAACAACCTGAACAGCCGCAACTTCACTCCACATACTGTCATTTAAACATCGCCAATGATTTGCATCAACATTATCCGGATTTTCAATTTGGTCAATACAAGTTGCACATGCAAATACACTATCATCTACAGTCCCAACAGGCATTGGAGGCAATTTATAGATACTTAAATTTTCTTCTGAAGCGCACAATTCACATTTATTCCCACTTCTTTCTTGTAATATATTTAAAATACTCATTTATTAAATTTTAGAATTGCAATAATACATCTAATAAATTGGTGACACAACCTCATTTATAAATCAATAAGTTTTGGGCGTTCCCTTCGGTCGGGCTTTCTGTTACAAGTCCTCGCTATCGCTGCGGGCTTTTCACTACAATCCCTAACGCAATAAAAGACAGTATTTACAGTTATTTAAATATACTTCCCATTTTAAGAATACTTTAAGATACTATTTTTTACAATTTTACGTTATTTGCATAACAAACTACTATGTTATGCTTAAACAATTCTTTTGGATGTGCTCAGGCGCAGATACCGATATATTACAAAATAGCTCAAAAGCTGAACAAACTAAATATGCAGGTATTGGCGGAACTGTATTTTTCACAGCAGTGATGGCTTTTATAGCTTCAAGCTATGCACTTTATACAGTATTTGATAATTATTTAACAGCCATATTCTTTGGCTTAGTTTGGGGTTTGCTAATTTTTAATTTAGATCGTTTTATTGTTTCAACCATTAAAAAAAGTGATAGCAAATGGAAAGAAATATGGCAAGCAACACCTAGAATTATTTTAGCTATTATTATTGCCGTGGTTATTTCTAAACCTTTAGAAATGAAAATTTTCGAAAAAGAAATTAATCAGGTTTTATTAAAACAAAAAAACGAATTAACACTCGCCAATAAAGATCAAATTGCGGCTCAATTTACTCCTGAAATTACTGCTTTTCAAAACGAAATCAATCAATTAAAACAAGAAATTGTCACAAAAGAAACTGAATCTAATGCCTTATATGATACGTATATTTCTGAAGCCGAAGGAACAGCAGGAACAAAATTATTAGGAAAAGGACCAGTATATAAAGAAAAAAGAGAAAAACACGATGCTGCTTTAGCTGAATTACAACAATTAAAAATAGAAAATAAAACAAAAATTACAGAAAAAGAAAATCAAATAACTGTTCTCACAAAGCAACAGGATTCACAAGTAACAACAACACAACCTATAATTGATGGATTTGATGGATTGATGGCAAGAATAAACGCCTTAAACGATTTACCTTGGCTTCCATCCTTTTTTATCTTCTTGTTATTTCTAGCTATTGAAACTTCTCCAATTTTAGCTAAATTAATAGCTCCAAAAGGAGAGTACGATTTTAAATTACAAGACATAGAAAATGCAGTAAAAACTTGGGTAACACAAAAAGTAAATCAGCGTGAACAAGTTTTAAAAGCTGATACTATTTTAAACGAAAACATATATAACGATTTGGCTGATGAAGAAGAATTGTACAAATATAAAAAACAAAAAGCACGAGAAATTATGCAATTTCAAGCAGATGCATTTTACAAAAGCCAGAAGAATGTAATTGGGTAGTTTAACAATCCTTAATTTAAATCTTCTACCAATTTTTTTATTTTAATAGCTTTTTCAAAATGGTCTAATTTATTTGTTTTAATCCACCATTCCGCAACTTCTAATAATAAATCTGGGGTATCATTTTTATTGGAAAAAAAGGCATAAAAAGACAATCCTACATTTATCCCTTTATTTGCAATTTTATCATTACAAATAGTTATCATTTTTTGTTTAAATATTAAATCCATAGCTTTATTAAACTAATTTTCTAGAGGATAAATAGTAACACTATACCCTAACCAATTTTGCAGTTTGTTATAAATTAGTTGTTTTTCTTCAGTAGAAAAATCTTTAATTCTAGTGCTATGAGAACCTCCTTTTAAAACCATTTTAACAGCATTCACATGAGGTTTTGGATTTGGAGCACAAGCACCCCAAGTATCATATTCGCCATAAACATAAAGTATTTTATGTCCTTGATTTTCAACAAAATTTCTAACATCTTTTATATAATCAGGGTTATAAGTCAAGTCTGTATTTTTTGGTGCAAAACGTAAGTTTGTAGGTTCATGAACTACTTTAATTAAATCTTTAACTGGTGTTGTATCAAAGCCATAATAACCTAATTCAGTCATATGTTGGTAATACGAAGGCAATAAATCGTAATAAGTTTTATCATTATAAAAACTAATACCAACAATACTATTTACATAGTTAAACAATTCTTTAGCAGTGGCATTTTCGCTTGGAATTTCTTCACAATTACCTCCCCATTGCCAAAAAGAAAATGGAAATTCTAACACTGCATATTCCAAAGCTTCTTCAGTAGAAAGTTCAGTAAAACTCATATTTTTCTCTTCTGCATAAGTAGAAATTTCATTTAAAATTGCTTCACGATTTTCTAAAATTAGCCTTTGAAGTTTAATAATCTTCGCTCTACATTCATCGCTTCCAACTGTATTAATATGTTCTTCAGTTCTTATATCTTCTTGTGAATCAATTAAGGGAGCTACATAAGGAACTGCAACATCCACATCGTAAGGATATTTGGATTTGTAAATTAAAACTGTTTCACCTCCTTTACTTATTCCTGTTGAAATCCATTTACCTTTATACAACGATTTTAGTTTTGTTACTAATTGATGATAATCTTCAATAGCCTTATCATTTTTCAAGTATTTCCATTGAAGAGAATCTGGACGTGATTTTCCATAAAAACGATATTCAACCTGCACCTGATTTCCTTTAAATATTTTACTTAATTCATAAGTACTTGGATTCGCATTATAACCTTCAGTGATTAATACCATAGGCTTTTTCACATCAGTATGTGACAAATAAACATAATGTTTAAATGTACCAGCATCATAATTATTGTGATCTAAAGGTTCATTTAAAATTAATTGAAATGCTTTTTTAAAATGATCTTTTACATCCATTTTAGTTATTTCGGCATCAGGAAAAAGTTGCTCTAATTTTTGTTCAAAAGTTAAAATCTCAATCGGATCTAACTTCACAACACGACAACCAACAATAGTAACACTTAAAACAACAAACAGAATTAAAGACTTGTAAAATTTCATAATGAAAATTCCTTTTTTTAGGTTTTAATTTTAGATTACGAATATAATATTCTTTTCAACTTAAATCATTCTAATTTAATTAAAAATGATAACTAAATATGGTTTTAACAAACTGTAAAGTTGTTAAGATTTGTTAATTTTTTTATAGGATGAATTTGTTTGATTATATTTAATTCATATATGAAAAAAATAGTATTATCATTATTTATTATAACCTTAGTTTCCTGTAAGAGTGACAATAAACAAGTAGAAAAAAAAATTGAATTAGAGGTAAAATCTTATACCTATAAAACTCTTGAACCTATTTTAAATAGACAAGATAACAAAACGTATATTATTAACTTTTGGGCTACTTGGTGTAAACCTTGTGTTGAAGAATTACCTGTTTTTGAAAAAATTGGAGAACTCTATAAAAATAAGAATGTTGAAGTTATTTTAGTGAGTTTAGATTTTCCAAATCAGCTAGAGACTCGATTAATTCCATTCATTAAAAAACATAAATTACGTTCTAAAGTTATTTTAATGACAGATACCGATCAAAATACTTGGATACCAAAAATTAGTGAAAAATGGTCAGGAGCTATTCCTGCAACACTAATTTATAATAAGAACTCAAGAGAATTTTATGAGCAATCTTTCACTATTGATTTGCTGCAAAAAGAATTAAATAAATTTATTAAAACCAATTAATTATGAAAACATTCAAAACACTTTTTATTTTAACCATTTTTACAATTGTGTCTGCATTTACACTAAAAACTTCATCTGAAGGTTATAAAATTGGAGATACAGCTACTGATTTCAAATTAAAAAATATTGATGGAAAAATGGTTTCAATGGCTGATTACAAACATGCCAAAGGCTTTATTGTTATTTTTACCTGTAACCATTGTCCTTATTCTATAGCTTATGAAGACCGTATTATTGAATTGGATAAGAATTATAAAGAAAAAGGGTATTCTGTAATTGCAATTAACCCTAATAACCCAGAAATATCAAAAGGTGATGATTTTATTTCTATGCAAAAAAGAGCCAAAGAGAAAGGGTTTACATTCCCTTATTTATTTGATGACGGACAAAATATTTATCCGCAATATGGAGCTTCAAGAACACCACACGTATTTTTATTAAACAAAGAAGGTAAAGATTTAAAAGTAGCATATATAGGTGCAATTGACAACAATTATTCTGATGCCGAAGCAGTTACTGAAAAATATGTTGAAGATGCTATAAATGCTTTAATTGATGGTGAGAAACCAAATCCTAATTTCACAAAAGCAATTGGTTGTTCAATCAAAAAGTAATGTAAAAGAGACTGTTTAAAAATAGAATAAAATTCATTTTATTAAACTAAGCCTATCGAAGTTGATTTAGAATATCAATTACTGAATATATTTCGACAGGCTCACTAGGACATAAAATTGCACCTTTTAAAAAGCCTCTATTAATTCAATTTAAGCATTCATTATTGCTTCAATTTCATCTATTTCAATCGGCATTGCTGCTGTTAAATTCCGAGTACCATTTTCTGTGATTAAATAATCATTCTCTAAACGACATCCTATTCCTTCTTCAGCAATATAAATTCCTGGTTCACAAGTCACTACCATTCCAGCAGTAAATGGCCTTGTATATAAACCAACATCGTGTACATCTAAACCTATATGATGTGCTGTTCCGTGCATGAAATACTTTTTATACAATGGATTTAAAGGATCTTGCTTTTTAATTTCTTCAGCCTTCAACAAACCTAATTTTATCAATTGTTCTTCTACTAAGCCAGCCATTTGTTTTTCATAATCAGCTGATAATACACCTGGTTTTATCAGTTTTGAGCCTTCCTTTAAACAATGTAAAACTGAAATATATACTTCTTTTTGACGTTTACTAAACTTCCCGTTTACAGGGAAACAACGTGTAGTATCAGAATTATAATTCGCATAACAAACACCAAAATCCATAAGTATCATATCTCCATCATTACAAATATGATCATTTGTATTGTAATGCAATGCACAAGCATTAGCACCTGAAGCAACTATTGGCATAAATGCATGACGCTTTCCTCCTTTTCTAATAAGTTCGTATGCTAATTCAGCCTCTAATTCAAACTCATTCATTCCTGGTTTTACAGCTTTTAAAACACGCATAAAACTACCAACACTAATATCTGCAGCTTGTTGCATTAAAGCAACCTCTTCTTCTGATTTTATCTGACGTAATTCACGTGCAATTTTTGCAGCGCGCTTATAATTATGAAGTGGGTATTTTTCTTTACAGAAACTTATCATTCTGTCTTGCTGCGTATTTACTTCTGCTGTTAATGTTTTTTTATGCTCATTATGTCCAAGATAAAAAGTATCAGCATCAAATGCCATATATTGTAATGCAAGTTCAAAATCTTGAACCCATTTTACATTTTTAATCCCTGAAACTTCAAAAGCTTGCTCTTTTGTCAACTTATCACCTTCCCAAATTTTAATAAGATCACTCGTTTCTTTTACAAATAAAATTTCTCTGTTTTCAGGTGAAGCAGCATCTGGATACAAAACCAATATTGATTCTTCCTGATCAACACCACTTAAATAAAACAATTCATTGTTTTGAGCAAATCCCATAACATCATCTGCATTATTAGGCATTATATCATTTGATGTTAAAATAGCTATGGAATTAGGTTCCATTTTAGCTGCAAAATTTTGTCGGTTTTTTATAAATAAAGATGAAGGTATTTTAGTGTAACGCATAATTGTATTTTTATTAAATTCTATCTGTCAAAAAAGAATTTAAATTTAAGGAAGTTTTTTCGCTTTGAAATCAATTTTGAAGTAAATTTTATCCCTTCAAATACTATCTTTAATAACCGAGAGATAAAGCAATACATTAAATCAATTTCTTTTCAATATACTCAGAATTCATAATACGCAAAGCGCCCATGTATTTCATTTTAAAGCTTACCAAGTCTCCAACTTTATATTTTTTATTCGTTCTGCTTAAATCTACAATCAGCATATCAGAACTTGCTCCAATAAATGAAATCTCTTTATCTACCGGAATCAAAAAATCAGTTTTAGAAATATCCAAAAGCCCTATATCTAAAATTCCTCTACTATGATTTCTCCCGTAATCTTCAGGGTCAATATCAAGTGTTTCTCCCGATGGATTTTCTTCCATATCTCCATAAGGGACAATAGATTTTTCTGTTATTTCAATGATTTCAGCATACAACAAGAAAACATCATTCTTCATTTTAGGAATTGTTTTATTTGTAAATAAATCAACACCAAAAAATAATGATTCTCCAATTCTGAAATGATTAACCCCCTTTGGAATTTGTCTTTTTAATAAAAGTGGAATCATCACGGATGATCCGCCGGAAACGTAATCAATTTTCTTTCCGAATTTTGCTTCAATCAATTGCTCATATAAACTCAGTTGAATTAGTTTATCTTTACTAGGCATTATACCACTCAAACAATTTAGATTTGCTCCAATACCTGATACTAAAATATTAGGCAGTTCAAATATTTTTTTATAAAATGCCATTAAATGCTCTCCCAAAATTCCTTCACGTAAATCACCCAATTCTATCATAATTATAATTCGGTGGATTTTATCTTGTTTTATAGCTTCTTCAGACAGCCATTTAATGGTCGTAAATTCTGTATTAAAACTAACATCCGCATATTTAACTACATTTTTTATACTTCTTTTTGCTGGTGGTTTTATATAGATGGTTTCTTTAGTAGGATTTATAGATTTTATTTTTTTTAAATTTGTTAGCCTGGCATCACAAACTTGTTCGTTTCCTAAGGATAAAACAAATTCAAGATACATCTTATTTCCACAAAGCATCTTCAAAACAGGTGCCCATTCAATACCGTTTTTTTGAAACAATTGTTGAAGATAACTATAATTAATTGCTAATGATTTTCTGTTTAAAGTTATATATGCCATAATTATTTAATTATAATTCGAGGGATGTCTTTATCAATTCTTGATAAAACTTCGTAGTTAAGCTGATCTGTATTATTACAAAATGAAGATAAAGGGATGTCTAAATCAGTACTCGACCCAATTAAAATTACTTCATCATTTATATCAATTGAATTACTTGACGTTATATCTACCAGAAACATATTCATATTGATTGTACCTATTACGCTATATCTATTATTATTAATAATAACCCTTCCTAAATTACTTAAGCTTCTGCTATATCCATAACCATAGCCAATTGGGACAGAAGCTACTATAGTTTCATTTTCTGCTAAAAAAGAACTACCATATCCAATAAATTCACCTTTAGACACATGTTTAATATCCATAATATACGATTTCCAACTTAATACTGGTTTTAAAGGATTTGTATTAATATTAAGTTTAGATATATATGCAATAAAAGCTTCTCTACTTGGCCACAAACCATATTGTAAAATTCCTACTCTAACCATGTCATAATTTTTGTTAGAAAATGCTAAAACAGCAGCGCTGCATGAGCAGTGAATTTGTTGTGGAATAATTTCTTGAGATTTAAAAAAAATAATTGCCTTATTAAATACTAATTGTTGCTTTTTTACCCTAACATAATTATTTAAACTCTCTGCACCTGCAAAATGAGTACATAAACCTTTTACTTTTATAAAATCTTTATTTGCATTCACTAACTGAATAATCTGAAGCCAATCCTTTTGATTAAATCCTGTTCGGTTCATTCCAGTTTCTATCTCAATATGAATAGTTAAAACCTTCTTTATTTTCTTAGCTTTTGAAAGCATTCGTTCCAATCTCCCTATGTTAAAAACATAAAATTCTATAGAGTTATCAATAATCCAATCCTCATCACTACCGCTAATATCTCCCATAATCATTATTGTAAAGTCATTTTTTACAACTTTAAATACTTCTTTTGCTTCAAAAGAACTATATACTGAAAAATGATTAACGTTAAGCTCCTGCAATATAGGTACCATTCCAATAATGCTATGTCCATAAGCATTACCTTTTACAACAGATGATACGATTACAGATTCATTAATTAATGATTTTATAAAATCTATATTATTTTTTAATGCTGATTTGCTTATTTGAATAATTGAATTATGCATGAATTAATTTGATTATTGAATGAAACATTTTTACTCCATAAGGTGTTATTTCATCAGGAAAATCGTAATCTGGGTTATGTAAAGCTGGTGTTTCTTTTCCTGAACCCACAGCAAACATTGCGCCTTTATATTGTTGGGTAAATGCTCCAAAATCCTCACCCCATTTAAATGGGGTTTGCTTTTCTAAAACTTTAAAAGAATTGGAATTTGCTGCTTTTACTATATAATCAACTGCTTTGTCATCATTATTATTTGAATCAAATTCAAAAATCCAATTCAACGTGTGCTTCAGCTGATGTTTTTTACTAATATTTTGTACTGTAGTTGAACTAATTTCTTTTATTTTTTTCAATTGCTTAGCTGTCCAACATCGTATTGTAAAATGCAATTCGGCATAATCTGCTGAAATACCATAATCTTCAGATCCTAAGTTAGCATAAACCGTTGTTACTACAGTAAATGTTTCACTATCAACATTATTATCAGCCAACCCTTTAATTGCAACTATTATTTCTTGTAAAGCTAAATCTGGATTTATACCATTTTCTGGTTCTGCAGCATGAGAAGTTTTTCCTTTCAACGTAATTTTTAAACTTGAAACTGAAGTAGTAAATGAATTATTTTTTACTATAATAGTACCTTTATCATAGTCTGGTACATTATGCAAAGCAAAAACAAAATCGGGTTTAATTGATTTAAATTTTTCATCGGCTAAAACTGCTTTTGCACCATTTCCATTTTCTTCTGCTGGTTGAAATAATAAAATAACTTCTCCTTTTAAAAGAGGATTTAATTTTAACATTCTTGCCAAACCAATTAACATAGTGGCGTGTCCATCGTGACCACATTTATGAGAAATTCCTGAATATTTAGATGTATGTTCAAATGTATTTTCTTCTTGAATAGGTAAAGCATCTAATTCTGCCCTAAAAAGTATAGTCTTACCTTTTAAAGGGCTCTTAAAAATAGCAGCAACACCGTGTCCTCCAAGTTCAGTAATAATAGTTGTTGGATTGCATAATTTTAACTCATCAACAAGGGCTTCAGCTGTTTGCTTCTCTTCACCCGATAATTCAGGGAATTGATGCAATTTTTTTCTAAAGTTTGTTAAATAATTTATTTCTTCAACATTTGATATACTTATCATGATAATTTTGTTCTCGTTTATTTTTTAACAAATAAATACGTTACTAAAGATAGTGAAATCCCAACTAATATCGGGTCGAAACCATATGGGATTTCTACGCCCATAAATGTCAAAATTAAAGTAGAAGATCCGCCAATTATCATTGAGGATAAAGCGGCTATAGGTTTTCTTTTTTTTGATAATAATATCCCTAAAACAGGTATTAAAAGTCCAGAAACCATGAAAGAGTATGATAATAACATCAATTCTAATACACTTTGCATTGTAGTGGCAATAATAATTGCAACTCCTCCAACCAAAAAAGTAACAATTTGAGAAATTCTTATGGTTTTTTTATTAAGTTCTTTTAAACCTAAAATATCTGTTACAAAATTACCTGATGATGCCAGTAAACAACTATCTGCTGTAGACATTATTGCTGAAAAATAAGCTGATAACATCAAGCCCATTAAACCTACTGGTAATACATGTTTTAAAAGCAAAGGCATTCCCATTTCAGGATCCATTCCAATTTCGCTTTCAAATCCATCAGAAATAAAAACTCCTTTTGCTGCAGCTACACGTGCAAATAAGCCAAGAATTACACCCATAAATGCCATTATTGGGTATTCAAAAAGTCCAGCTATAAACCAAGCTTTTTTTGCGGTTTTTTCATCTTTACAAGCATATATTCTTTGATAAAGTGTCATTCCAACAAACCAAATAGGAACTATAATTACAAACCAATTTACGATTTGAACAAATGAAACATTTTGTAATGAAAAATATTTTTGAGGAAGTATTTTAACTATCTCTTCATAACCTCCTAAATAGTTATAAGCAAAAGGAATCCCTATAAAAATTAAGCCAACCATTAAAATTATCCATTGAAAAGTGTCTGTGTAAATTACAGCTTTCATACCTCCAAAAACAGTATAAATAAGGGCAATACCTCCCATTATCAATAAAGCTGAATTCAAATCAAGTGAAGGAAATGTACCAACTGCTAATTTTGCACCTGCCAGAAATTGGGATGAAGTAAAGCCTAAATATCCAATAAAGGAAATAATACCAGCAACCATAGCTACAGTAGTACCGTAACTGTGTTTTAAAAACTCTGGAAATGTTAAAAAGCCGTGTAAATTACCTAATTTCACAACCTTTGGAATCAAAAAAACAGCGCTTAACCAAGCGCCTATAAGGCCTGTAAATAACATCCAAGAACCTGAAATTCCCATAACAAAACCAAGTCCACCTAATCCAATTGAAAATCCGCCTCCAACATCTGTTGCAACAACGGATAATCCAACATGTAAACTGCTCATTTCACCACCACCAATGAAATAGTCTTTAACAGTTTCATTTTTTTTAAAAAAATAAAACCCTATCCCTAAAACAGTGATCATGTAAACCACAAAAACAACAATATCTAAAAAAGCCATGGCGTTTAGTGTTGTTTTTTAAGGCGCATTTCTAAGTATTTGTTTTCAAAGCCTAATTTTTCATATAAAAATTTTGCAGGATTGTTTGGTTCTACATGCAATGCAATATCTCCATCAGCCAACTCAATGGCTTTATTCATTATTTTTTTACCAATACCTTTACCTCTAGCATTTTCATGAACAGCAATATAAACAAGTATATTTTCAGGAATAAAACCTCCCATACCTGTTTTATTAACTATTGTGATTCCATTAATTTCTCCATTTTCATGAAGAATCAATACAAATCCACCAAGCCCTTCCTTAGAATCCTTTACTGCAAAATCAAAACATTTGCTAATATCTTCTGTTTTATCACCATATTCTTGTAGATGCTGAAACAAAAACGCAACAACTTCTTCCTTTTCTTGTTCAGTTGGTTTAAATGCTTTGTTGTAAATTTTAAAATTGTCCATCTTATTGATTTTCTTGTTCTTGCAAATGTTGTTTATAGCAAGCTTTTCCTATTTGTTTTCTTCTTTTTACAGATTTTTTTGTGTAATGTTTATTCTCTCTTAAATTATTTAGAAGCTTCGTATTTCTTACTTTTCTCTTATAACGTTTTAAAGCTCTATCAATATTTTCACCTTCTTTTACTGGTATTATTAACATATATGTATTTTAGATTTCTGCTAAAATACAAAATTGTTTCTATAGAAACTATTAATAGCAAGTAAGGTTTAATGATTAGATTTTAACAAAAAACGTTATGATTAGTATTTATAGTATGAATTTTAACTAATTTCCACTATAAATATATAGTTCTTATAGAACACATTTAGAGTTAAAAAAAATAAATAGTAAAATATTACTGATTATTTAATTGGAAAGATATTCTTCAGAAGTTATTATTGGCGACGCATCAACTTCATCAACTTCCATTATACTCGTTAGAATATCAATTCCATCAATAATTGTTTGTAAT
Organism: uncultured Lutibacter sp.; assembly: GCF_937891065.1. Taxonomy (GTDB): domain Bacteria; phylum Bacteroidota; class Bacteroidia; order Flavobacteriales; family Flavobacteriaceae; genus Lutibacter. The sequence continues at coordinate 30,185 of NZ_CALAEQ010000195.1, forward strand.
TTTTCTGGAGGAAGTGCTTGTAGTTTTTCACTTAATTTTTGTTGAAAAGTTATTGGTGCAGATTGAAGCAATTCCATTCCATTAGCGGTTAATGAAATTAGTGTCACCCTTTTATCTGAGGCTTTTGGAAGTTTAGCGACCAACCCTTTCTTTTCTAATCTTCTTAAAATACCAGAAATAGTACTCGCATTTAAATTTAAAAACGCTTTAAGTTTAACTGCATTTGTTCTAAAATCTTCTTGCTCAGCTAAAAACTGTAAACATAGTAATTGAGGAATACTTACACCTTGCTCTTTTTCAACTCGTTTACTTTCTAAGTTAACGGATCGTACAATTTTTCGCAATTTTATTAAAATATCAATAAAAGTCATTTTCAAAAGTAACCAAAAAAACTTAACAACTCTTAAATTCGTTAATGTTAATCAATGTTTTATTTCCCTTAATCAACTCAATTACTACTTTTTTACTCAACTTTACTTAGTACTTATTTTGGTTGAATTAAATCCCAAAGGTTACCATATAAATCTTCAAAAACAGCTACTGTTCCATATGGTTCTTCCTTTGGTTCTCTAATAATCTTAATACCATTTTCTAATAAATTTTGATAATCTTTTTCAAAATTATCCGTATTTAAAAATAAGAATACACGACCACCAGATTGATTTCCTACAAAATTTTGTTGCTTTTCTCCATCAGCTTTTGCCAATAAAATTGAAGAACTCTTGTCAACATCAGGTGACACTATCACCCATCGTTTGTGTTCATCTAACTTTGTGTTTTCAACTAGCGTAAATTTTAATTTATTTACATAAAAATTAATTGCTTCATCATAATCATTAACAACTAAAGCAACATGTGCAATTTTTCTTTTCATATTTTTAAAACTTAAAATGTTTGTACTCCATCAACTAAACGCGAAATTTTTAATGGATTTTCATTTTTTAATTCATCTGGTAATAACTCATTTGGCCAATTTTGGAAACTAAATGGGCGAACCCATCGTTTAATTGAATTAATACCAACTGCTGTAAATCGACTATCAGTTGATGCTGGATATGGGCCACCATGAACCATCGCCGGGCAAACTTCAACTCCGGTAGGTACACCATTAAAAATTATACGCCCTACTCTATTTTGAAGTGCACTTACTATATTCTGATAATTTCTAATTTCATTATCTTCAGCTAAAATTGTACCTGTTAATTGTCCTTCTAATTTTGAAATTATTAGTTCTAACTGTTCAATACTTTCACATTGTACTATCATTGAAAACGGCCCAAAAACTTCTTGATGCAATACTGTATTTTCTAAAAAAGTAGCTCCTTCAACAGTTGTTATCATTTGACGACCGTAATTAGCTGATACATCTTTACTAACATTTGCAGTTGTCTCCAATCCTTTTTGGTTTTGCATATTGGCCTTATTACTTTCGTATGCTCCAATAATATTTGGGTGCAACATGCAACTTGGTTCTATTTTTACAATTTCTTCCGATAAAATATAAATGAAATTAGCTAATTCATCACTTTTAATTCCTAATATTAAACCTGGGTTTGTACAAAATTGTCCCGAACCCAGTGTAATAGAATCCGCATACGTTTTTGCCCATTCATTTCTTTTATTTTTTGTTGCTTTTGGCAATAAAACTACAGGATTTACACTTCCCATTTCAGCAAATACTGGAATTGGTTCATCTCTTTGAGCAGCTATATCATACAAAGCTCTTCCTCCACGAATACTTCCAGTAAAACCAACTGCTTTTACTTCTGGGTGTTTAACCAGTATTTGTCCAACTTCAATTCCGCTGCTGTTTAAATTTGAGAAAACTCCATTTGGCATTCCTGTTTTTAAAGCTGCATTTATAATTGCTGAAGCAACTAACTCACCAGTACCTGCGTGCATTGGATGTGATTTTACAATTACAGGGCAACCAGCAGCAAAAGCTGCAGCCGTATCACCACCAGCAGTTGAATATGCTAACGGAAAATTACTTGCCCCGAACACTACAACAGGTCCTAAGGGTATCAGCATTTTACGAATATCTACTTTCGGAATTGGTTCTCTATTTGGTTGTGCAGTATCAATAGTTGCTTCAACCCAAGAACCTTCTTTTACCAAATTAGCAAATGAGCGAAGTTGGAAAATTGTTCTACTTCTTTCTCCTATTGCTCTACCTTCTGGCAATCCCGATTCTGAACAATACATTTTGATGAGTTCATCTCCTAATGCTTCAATTTCATTTGCAATTTCATTCAAGAAATTATTTTTTTTATCACCTGAAACTATTTTAAAAGTTTTAAATGCTTCTGTTGCTAATTCTACTGCTGCTTGAATTTCAATAGTGGAAGCTTCAGTATAAATAATCTCATTTTCTAGGTTGGTTTGTGGATTGAATGTTTTGTAGGTTATATTTCCTAGTGATGACAATACATTACCGATATAATTTTTTCCTGTAATCATTTATTTTTTTCAGTTGTTCTTTTATTTTGTGTTAGCGATTGAAGTGATATCCTTTTTATATGGTAAAAAGATTTAACGAAAAGCGCGACCGCTTGCGGTAACACCCAAATTTACAAACTTCAAACTATTATAGTCTGATAATTTTGGTCTTTTTTTAAACCCAATTCAATAATTGCCAACTTAATATATTGTACTAATTTAGTGTTTATATCTAACTCTAACAACCGCAAAAACATCAATAAGTTCTTCGACATATCTTACATTAATTCTATGGCATAACACCTGCAGGATTATTTTAAATCATGATTGATAACTTTATACTTTCAGTTGTTATTTTTATATTTTCCAATAATTAATAGTATTATTTTACCTTATTATATGTACTTTAGCGGCGTATTAGAATAATATTTACAATTTGTTTGAATGAAAGTTTTACCATTTAAAATTCCGAAACCAGAAAATATTACTTTATATGTTCAACATTATAAAGGAGAGAACTTTTATGAAAAACTACACCAACATAAAGAAATTCAAATTAGTTTAATTGCTGAAGGCGAAGGCACTTATATTATAGGTGATTGTGTGGGTGAATTTAAAAAAAATGATGTATTTGTAATAGGTGAAGATTTACCACATATTTTTAAAAGAGACGCTTCCATTGAATCTGAAACCGAAATGGTTTCGTTATTTTTTTCTAAAAATTCTTATGGTGAAGGTTTTTTTAATTTACCTGAATTTGAACATTCTCAAGATTTTTTTAATGAAGTTGGTTTAGGACTTGAAATACTTTCAAATAAGAAAAAACTTTTTTTATTATTATCTCAAATTAATAATATTTCAAAATACGATCAATTCATTTCTTTCTTAGAAATTATAAAATTGATTTCTGAGGCAAAAAAGCAATCGTTATCATCGCTTATAAACCTTAAAAAGTATGCAGGAAACGAAGGAAAACGTATGAGCGATATTTTTCAGTATACTATGAATAATTATCATAATGATATTAGCTTAGCACAAGTTTCTGATATTGCCAATATGACTCCAAATGCTTTTTGCAGATATTTTAAACAACGAACTAATAAAACTTTTGTGAATTTTTTAATTGATATACGAATTGGAAATGCGTGTAAATTATTAACTAAAAATAACGATTTAAATATTACTGAAATATCTTATAAATCTGGCTTTAATAATTTAGCTAATTTTAATAGAAAATTTAAATCTATTAAAGGCGTTACTCCCTCTGATTATCGTAAGAAACACTTAATTAATTAAAAATTACCATCAACAATTTTTAAAATAATTCTTTACAAAAATCCCAATTCTTTTTGGAGCTTTTTAGTCAATCCTTTCACCACTAAATCATAAGAATGATCTATTAATTCTTTTATTAATTCATTTGACAAACCACTTTCTATTGTCATGGTATTCCAAAGTTTTTTGTTCATATGAAAGCCTTCAATAATATCGCTATACTCCTCTCTTAACTCAATGGCTCTTTCTGGATCACATTTTAAATTAACTGTTGCAGGTTGATGTTCTAAGCCTGATAATGCAAACATTTTATTTGCAACTTTAAACACTAAGGTTTTTTCGTCAAACGGAAAACATTCTGTCACATATTTTTTAGATAAACAGTAATCTCTAAATTCTTCAATATTCATCTTTCAAAAATTAAATTACAAATAAATCACTCGCAATACCATCTGCTAAAAACTTTCCTTTTTGTGTAGTAATTAAAGTACCGCTTGAAAAAGAATGTAGTTCAATCTCTAACAACCCTTTTTCTAAAAAGGGTTGTGCATTTTTTTTTAATATTTCTAAATATTGAGCCCCAAATTCAGCTTCTATTTTTTCAAACGAAACTCCCCAAATTGTACGTAAACCTGTCATAATATATTCATTAAACCTATTGTTTATTGTTAATATTTCACTTTCAGATGGTAAGCTATTTTTAAGTAAACTGTTTATATATTTGGTGTTATTTGAAACATTCCAAGATCTTTCTATACCGTTAAATGAATGTGCTGATGGACCAATACCTATATATTTTTCACCTTGCCAATAAGAAATATTATGTTTTGAAAAATATTTAGGCTTACCAAAATTAGAAATTTCATAGTGCACAAAACCTTGCTTTTCAGTCTCTTCAACCAATATATTAAAATGCTCCAAAGCTAAATTTTCATCAACTGGTGGTACTTTTCCATTCTTTATAAAACTATGCAATACTGTTTTTTCCTCAACCGTTAGTGCATAACTTGAAATATGAGGAATCTCAAATTCAAATGCTTGTTTCAAATTAGCTAACCATTTTTCGTTACTCATATTTGGAACACCGTAAATTAAATCAATAGTAATATTATCAAAATATTTTTTTGCTTCAATCAAACATTTTTTAGATTCATCTGCTGTATGTGCACGATTCATAAACTTTAAATCATCCTCAAAAAATGATTGAATTCCAATACTTAATCTGTTTATTGGTGATTGTGCCAGTTCTTTAATTTTTTGAGTAGATAAATCATCGGGGTTTGCTTCCAGCGTAATTTCCGCATTGTTAACAACCAAATAATTTTCATAAATAGTCCCTATTAATAATTGTAATTCTTCAATTGTTAATAAAGATGGTGTTCCACCTCCAAAATAAATAGTTTCAATTTGCTCATTACCAAACTCATTTTTTCTTAACAGCAGCTCTTTTTTTATTTCATTTAATAATTCTTCCTTCTTTTTTAAGGAGGTAGAAAAATGAAAATCGCAATAGTAACATGCTTGTTTACAAAATGGTATGTGTATATAAATTCCTGCCAATTCTTTAAATTATTATTTGTTAAATGTACATCTTTTAAAAAAAAATACAAAAAGTGATTTTTGTTATCTTTTTAATGAAATCTGTATTGTAAATTTGATAAAAACATAAAACCATGTATACGCATATTGTTTCATTTAAAGTAAAAGAGGGCGAAGGGATTACTTTTGTTGAATTGCAAAAATTTGAAGAACTAACAGAAGCAAAACCTGCTGGATTAGATCATTTCCATATTTTTAAAGATAGAAAAGAGGCAAATCGTTATTTTTTAATTGAATATTGGAATTCAAAAGAAGATAAAGATAAAATGGAAGCTTCTAAAGAACACCAACTTTTTCATGAGCACAGAAAATTAATAATTGAAAAAAAATATGAAACTTATGAGTGCGATGTAATAATATAATTACTTTTTCACTCTATCTCCATTCTGTTTAACAAAAGCTCCCCAACCTGTATAGCTTTTTCCAACAGATACATTTCCACTATTATAAAAATGGCAAACTGCCGCAGCTAAACCGTCCGTTGAATCTAAATTTTTAGGCAATGTTTTAAGTTTTAGCAAACTCTGCAACATTTTGGCAACTTGCTCTTTACTCGCATTACCATTCCCTGTAATTGCCATTTTTATTTTTTTTGGAGAATATTCAGTAATTGGAATTTCTCTAGACAAACCCGCAGCCATTGCTACACCTTGTGCTCTACCTAATTTTAACATAGATTGCACATTTTTACCGAAAAAAGGAGCTTCAATTGCAATTTCGTCTGGATGATAGGTTTCAATTAAATGAATAGTCCGCTCAAAAATTATTTTTAGCTTCACATAATGGTCATCGTATTTTTTTAGTGACAATTCATTTAATTGAATTAACTCCATTTTTTTATCTACAATTTTTATCAACCCAAACCCCATTATGGTAGTTCCAGGATCAATTCCTAATATGATTTTTTCTGAACTCAATTATTCGTTTATTTGTAAAACCAAATGTACAATATCTCATACAAATATAAACGTCTCATTTTTTTACTACTAAAATTAGTGTTAGTATTTGGTGCTTTCTATTTTATTTATCTAAAATTAGTAAGCAATCATCTTTTATCATTTACAAATTTACAAGAGCAACTTTCAATACTATTTTCAAAAAATAGTTGGTTACTTATTTTTTTACTTTTATTTACAGATGTTAATTGGTTATTGGAAATTTACAAATGGAAACTATTGGTTTCCATTGAAAAAAAAATCACTTTTTTTGAAGCTTATCAACAAAGTTTAGCTTCGCTTACAGCTTCAATAATTACACCTAATAGAATTGGAGAATATGGCGTAAAAGCACTCTATTTTAAGAAAGAATCTAGAAAAAAAATAGTGTTATTAAATCTTATTGGAAACATGTGTCAATTGGCTGCAACAACTTTTTTTGGACTTGTAGGATTGCTGTTTTTATTTACTAATTATACAATTCAAATTCCTCAATTAAATATTGAAAAATTACTTATATTAATTGCTGTTATAAGTGCTCTTTATTTTGTTAGTGTAAAATTAAGTGTGAATATAACTATTAAAACTTATTTAACTAAAATAACTACTTATCTAAAACAACTTCCAACAACTATTTATGTAAAAGTAATTGGTTTATCATTTTTACGTTACTTAGTTTTTTCACATCAATTTTACTTTTTATTAAAACTACTTAGTATTGAAATAGATTATTTCACAGCAATGAATTTACTTTTTTGTATTTATTTTATAGCTTCAATAATTCCAAGTTTAAGTATTTTTGATTGGGTAATTAAAGGTTCTGTTGCTGTTTTGATTTTTAGTTATATTGAATTAAATGAGCTCACAATTGTTACAATTACAACTATAATGTGGTTGTTAAATTTTGCGCTTCCTGCTTTATTAGGAAGTATATTTGTCTTAAATTTTAAATTCATAGACAAAGAATGATTTATATTTCAATTTTCATATCAATCATATATTTTATAATAATTATAGCTTTTATCTTTGGCTTTAATAAAATTGACAGTATACAAAATAAAAATACGACACCTAAAAACGCTTTTTCAATTGTAATTCCTTTTAGAAATGAAGCTCACAATTTACCCCATTTATTAAATTCACTCTCAGCCATTAAATACCCAGTTGAGTTATTTCAAGTGCTGCTTATAAATGATAAATCTAACGATAATTTTAAGCGAATTATTGAAGATTTTATAATGTTAAATCCAAATTTAAACATTTCTTTAATTCATTCTATAAAAAGTACAAATTCACCAAAAAAAGAGGCCATTACCTTTGCTATAAAACAGTCAAAATTTGAGTGGATTGTTACTACTGATGCAGATTGCATAATACCCAGCAAATGGTTGCAGCTATTTAACCAACACATTGAAGAAAAACAGCCTTTTCTTATAAGTGCTCCAGTAAAATTTAAAGCACAAAACTCTTTTCTTTATCACTTTCAAAATTTGAATTTTATAAGCTTAATTGGAAGTGCAATTGGTGGTTTTGGATTAAAAAAACCATTTATGTGTAATGGAGCAAATTTATGTTATCGTAAAAATGTATTTATGAAAGTTAATGGATTTGAAGGAAATTCTATGATAGCAAGTGGTGATGATGTTTTTTTATTGGAAAAAATAAATTCGTTATTTCCAAATAGAGTTTGTTATTTAAAATCTAATGAAGCTATTGTATTAACAAACGCAGAAAATAGTTTGAATTCTTTCTTTAATCAACAAATTAGATGGGCATCTAAATCTACTGCTTATAAAAGTAATTTTTCAAAATTTATAGGCCTTATCGTATTTTCAATGAATTTTGTATTAATTACAGGAGCAATTGCAGCAATTTTAAATCCATTTTTATGGAAATACCTATTTATTATTTTTATTCAAAAAATAGTTTTAGATTTTATTTTAATTTTAATAACTGCTACTTTTTTGAATAATATACGTTCTTTAAAATACTATATATTTATTAGTTTGTTATATCCCTATTTTATAGTTTTTACAGGATTTCTCTCATTGTTTAAAAGCTACGAGTGGAAGGGAAGAAATTTCAGGAAATAAATATTTATTATTTCACTCCAAAAAAGCTAGATATCAAGCTATCTGCATTCATCCATAAATACAAAATAACTCCCAATAGAATAACTAAAAGTAATCCTCTTTTGTAATTTGGCTTTTTACGTTTTTTAAATCTTTGTTGTTCCATACTTCTATTTATTAACTATTTTTTTCCTCTTAACATTTCGCGTTTCCCAGGTGGACCAGGCAACCTCTCAACAGTAAAACCAACCGACTGCATAGCTCTTCTTACACTTCCTTTCGCGCTGTAAGTTACTAAAACCCCTTCTTTTTTCAACGCTGAATACATTAATTTAAAAATGTCTTCAGTCCATAATTCCGGTTGAACTTGTGCTCCAAAAGCATCAAAATAAATTAAATTAAATTTATTTTGATCATTTATTTCAGTAAAAAACTGATTGCGCTTAGTTAAAGAAAAGCTGGTTGAAATTTTGTTTTTCACTTCCCATTCTTGCTGATGCATTTCTGCAAAAACTTCAGTAAATTCTATTGCGTCCAACTCTGAAACATAATTTAATTTTTCAATTTCTTCTGAGACAATTGGATATGCTTCAATTCCAACATAATCTACAATTAAATTTAATTTCTTAGCTTCTAAAAATGTGATAAAACTATTTAATCCTGTACCAAAACCAATCTCTAAAATTGAAAGTTCTCTTTCAGAAAAAAGTGACAAACCGCTCTTAATAAACACATGTTTTGCTTCTTGAATTGCTCCATGAACCGAATGATAATGTTCGTCCCATTCTGGTAAATGAATAGTTGAAGAGCCATCTTCAGTTATAATTATTTTTCTTTCCAAGTTTAGAATCTATATTTCTTACTTTAAAACAGCCACAAAACAGTGCGTTTCAGTAAAATTAAACTTATTTTTCGATGTTGATTTTTTACAAAAAAACAAATTAATTAACCTAATATCTGATAATTATGCAATTTTATTTTATCGCAATTAACTTTATTAATATTTTTAATCAAATATATTAAAAATAAGGCATGAGCTTCAAAAAAATTAAAATTAAAAACTA